>JAHDGC010000140.1 GCA_020627865.1 Saprospiraceae bacterium
CAACCGTAATTACAATAAACGTGTTTGATGCTTTATTTTGCGAATCGCATGAACTTTTCTGTTATCTTTTTTAAAAAATCAACACAATTTGTAATTTTACCTTGTTAATTAAAAAGTAACTTGCTTAGGATTATAAAAAAACGTCGTAAGCATTACGACGCTACACTATAAATATCATGATAAAACATATTTTTATTACACTTCCCATCCTCCTACTCTTTTTTAATTGTCAAACAGATACAACAAAAAAACCAACCACCGCAGAACTACTCATCGGGAAATGGGAACTCGCCGAAGCCATGCGCGATAATAAACCAACAACATCGCTTGATGGAGCTTACTTCATTTTTGATGAAGCGGGAATGCTAGCCAGTAATTTTTATGGCACCGAAGTTAAATCACCCTATAGTCTGAAAAATGAAGATAAAGTAATTTATCACGACAACCAATACAAGACGGATTACAACATCCAACTCCTTGAAGAAAATAAACTCGTTCTGCTATTCTCGGTTAGGAATACGAAGTTTAACTTATCCCTGAAAAAAGTCAAAAAAGAATAGCATCAGCATCCTGACATATATGTCCTATCCGGTATAATTCTTTTGCGACCATGTTTGCAATTGGGTCGATATTTTGGTAATTTTAACTGTAATTGGTGATTTGCACCCCTTAAAATAAATTATTATGAACATCATAAAAATTTTGGCACTCCTCGTTGTAATGCTATATGTACAACATGGATATACCCTTGATGCAAGCGTAAATCATGCCCGATTCCAAACGCCTGACCATAGTTTCCTTGAACTTTATTTCCACGTCGTTGGCAAAACGGCCACTTTCATGCCTCAAAATAATGACAGCATTTTATATGAGGCCAAAATACAAGTGATTACTATTTTTAGAAAAAACGATGAAATCATCAAATATGATAAATATAATCTCAACAGCCCCGCAACAGATATTTACATTGATTTCATTGATCTGAAAAGATATGTGCTGGATAATGGGGAATATGATGTCGAAGTATCGCTCCAAGATTTGAATAACATTGGAAATTCTAAAACAATTCATTTCAAAACTACGCTAGACTTTCAAAATGAAGCCCTTGCCCAATCTGACATCCAACTATTGAGCGCTTTCTCCAAAAAGGAAAATAGTAATCATCCTTGTGTAAAAAATGGCTTCCTGCTCGAAACACTTCCCTTTTCGTTTTATCCCAAAAATAATCACAAATTAATTTTCTATCATGAAATTTATGGTGCCGATCAGTTCATAAATGACGACTTTCTCGTCCGGTACAGTATTCTCTCTGCGAATAACAATGGACAGGGAAAAGAGTTTCTGGTCATGAATAAAAAGAAGAAACCAGCTCCTGTAGTACCCATGATTTTACAGATGGACATTACTCAGATTCCAAGCGGAAATTATTTATTAAGGGTTGAAATTAAAAACAGGGACAATGAATTATTATCGACCAAAGAAACTTTCTTTCAGCGAAGCAATCCAATTACCGCAATCCACGAAACGGAACTGGCAGATGCCGAAATTCACAACAAAGCAATTGCAAACCTCGACGAAGACCAACTCCGGTATAGTCTTAAAGCCATTGCCCCAGTCATTGCAAGTACGCAGACCGATATTCTTAATGAAGTGATTAAGTCCAACAATATTACCTTTATGAAAAGGTTTCTTACGAATTACTGGTTCGATCAAAACCCACAACACCCAGAAATTGCTTATGAGAAATTCATGGAAGTAGCACGCGCTGTGGATAAACTTTATAAATCTGGCTTTGGCTATGGTTTTGAGACGGATCGAGGGAACATCTTCATGCGATATGGCAAACCGGATCAAATCTTCCGCAACGATACGGAGGTCGATGCCCCACCCCATGAGTTTTGGCTCTATAATACGATTCCCAATAGTACACAAAACAATGTAAAATTTGTGTTTTATAACCCGACACTTGCCCCAGGGGATTTTGTACTGCTCCATTCTAACGCAAGGGGCGAAATCAATAATCCGAATTGGCAAACGGAACTTTATCGCGGGAGAATCCCAACACAATTAAATGATAACCATTTGGATGCCGATGGTGTTATTGATAATTTCAATAGGAATGCAGATCGGTGGTTTGGAGATTTTTAGGCACACAAAAAACGTAGCGCTACGATGCATCGTGGCGCTACGTTTTTTCAAAGTTAATCTTTATGCTACTTCAACGTAAGGATAAAACAATCCAGCTTGTACCATTCTTTCAACTCCTTGACCCTTTTGGCGGCTTGTACCCGATCCTTGAAATTTTCCAAAATAAGCTTGTACCGCGTCTTACCTTTCTCCTTCATTTCCAAGACCATCATGGAACCCGTAAAACCAAGTTTACTCAATTCTTTCATGCGAGCTTTTGCATTTGCGGCAGTGGAAAATGCCCCCAACTGTATCGTAAACATCCCGTCTAAAGTCTTCACCTGCCCTTTATGTACAACTTTATTCTCAAGGGCATCCGGTACATTTCGCGTAACCAACAATGCATCAGTAGATTTAGCCGTCATTTCCGGCTGTGCTGGCACTGTCGTCGTCGTTGTAGTAGTTGTCGTTGGCTGAGCAGCCACTTTCGCTGGAGGATCTACCACACGCAAACTGACCTCCGCTACCCTAGCCTCAAGCATCCCCAAATACTCCGCCGCTACACGAGAAACTTCAATAATTCTATCCTTTTGATAAGGACCGTAATCGTTTATCCGAACAACTACGGCCTTCCCGTTGTCCTTATTCGTCACCTCCATATAGGTACCTATAGACAAGGTCCGGTGCGCTGCTGTAAATTGATTCATATCATAAGGCTCCTCAGATTTGGTTAAGCTGCCCTGAAATTTATCGGCATAAACGGAGGCTTTCCCTTCTGTAATAAAAGTATCTTGGGCCTGTAAGCTTGGGTATAAACTCAATAGAAACCCCAGCATTAAAATTAGATTTCTCATTAAAATAGTCTGTTTTTAAAATTTGCAAAAAGATAAAGAAACGAAAAAAATTCCATTTTAGGTAATGAATAAGAAAAAAAATTCCAAAACCGTAGGGATGTAGGGACAAGGCATGTCTTGTCCCTACATCCCTATGGTTTTTCTTCCAAAATTAAAACCTTCACCCCAGACGGCCGCAACCGATCATGATAAATCCGATGCGTTGCTTTCTGAAAATCGGAGGCATCACATTCATAAATATTGACAAACTTCTGAGGGTTGCGATCCACTAGTGGGAACCATGAATTTTGAATCTGTATCATAATCCGGTGCCCTTTCTTGAAAGTATGCGCTACACCCGGCATCTCAAAATTCACATCGGTGACTTGCTCCGGAACAAACGGCTCCGGATTCTCAAAACTATTCCGGAAACGTCCCCGTAAAATATCTCCCCGAACCAGCATTTGGTAACCCGCCATCGGGACTTGCTTCTCATTCTCCGGATAAACCCGAGTTGAATCCGGAAAAACATCAATCAACTTTACAACATAATCCGCATCTGTCCCGCTTGTACTCACCTTGAGCATCGGTGTGACTGGCCCCGCAATGGTAATATCTTCTTCCAAGATTTCGGATTCATAAACCATCACGTCAGGGCGACGGGCTGCAAAACGCTGATCATCCGTCATGTATTCTCTTGTCCTTTTCAGGTGCACATCTTCGGTATAGGGCACTGGCTTCATCGGGTCGGCAATGTATTCATCGTAGCCCTCTTTCTCCTCAGGAGCTGAAAAAGAAAGCTTACCTCCTGCCTGCAAGTACATTGTTTTTTCTTGCACTTTTTTAGGTGGCCAAGCCGCAAATTCACGCCATTCATTTGATCCCGTAATAAAAAGGGATGCTTCAGGCAAAGTCATTTTTCCCTTACCCTTGAGGTGATAATTAAAAAATACGATTTCTGCCTCCCTGTATTTTTCGGAAGTCGCACTCCCCCAGAAAACATTCCCCAAATTTTCTCCGGTACCTCTTACCCATTGTCCATGAAACCAAGGCCCCATCATCAGGATATTATTTGTAGCAGTCGAACTTTGTTCTTCTATACTTTTGTAAACATGTTGTGGGCCCCAAGAGTCCTCCGCATCAAACCAGCCCCCTACCGTAAGCACGGCGGGCTTGACATTTTTCAAATGCTGTAAAGGATCCCTTGCTTTCCAGAAATCATCATAGTTGGGATGCGCCATTAGGTCATTCCAGAATTTTATACTATCCCCGAAACAAATATCCTTTGCATTTTTGATTGGGCCAAGCTCCATGAAAAATTCATAATTATCCTGATTCGGGAACGTATACCCCGACTTCCATTTCCGTGTCAGTTCAGGTCTTGGTCGACCAAAACTAGAATAGAACCGAAAAGCATCTAAAATAAAAAAAGCCCCATTGTGATGAAAGTCATCTCCAATAAACCAATTCGTTACGGGCGCTTGGGGCGATACTGCTTTCAAGGCCGGATGGGCATCAATCAAGGAAACCGTCGAATAAAAACCGGGATAAGAAATACCAAAGATGCCCACCTTCCCGTTATTATTATCGACATGGTTAATGATCCAATCAATGGTATCGTAAGTGTCCGAACTCTCATCAATATCCGCCTTCGATTTTTTATTTGGAATATGTGGCCGCACATCGACATATTCCCCCTCGCTCATAAATTTCCCCCGTACGTCCTGAAGAACAAAAATGTAACCTTCTTCGATCAATGGCACATTCCCCCTCAGATAACGACTATAAGCATCCGACCCATCTCCCTCGATACAGTAAGGCGTACGAATCATCAATATGGGGTATTGTTCCCCTTTATCTTTTGGTGTATAAATAGAAGTAAACAATCGTTTACCATCTCGCATGGTGATGTAAACTTCTTTTTTATCCAATCGGGCTTTGAGCCATTCTTGTGTTCCCCGTTCTCCGTCTTGGGCAAAAGTATCCGGAAGAAAAAATATTAAAACGGCGAAAAGCATTATCATTTTTTTCATTAGCATGCGTATTATTTTATAGTCAAATAAATATTATACTTACCTTTTATGTTAAAAAATTACGAACAGTCAATCAAAACGTTAAATTTGATATTTGTTTTACATTTAATAAAAAAAACAGTTGCAACTGATACACATATCACATATATTTGCGTTATATAAATATAACATTACTTCTTCCTCCCCGATTTGAAGTTAAATGTTATACAGAAAATATATTTGAATGCTGTAATAAAAAAGCTTTGTGCGCTAAATTTAAATATTTTATAAAATAAAAGATAATTTTTTAAACTTTAGCTTTCGCAAATTCCTTTTTTAACTATAATATATACCACTAACTTTTGAACTCAGCCCATTTTTTACAGCACTAGCGCTATGATAGGCTCACTCCTTGCAATATAAGAAATCGAATTTCTAATTGGGAACTTTGTCATTAGGAAAAGTATGCCCCTCAACGACCTTTGCTTTGAATTAAAACAACATTGAATAGATACTTATACCAGCAGACAAACCGAAAACATATTGTTGTATTTTACCGGAAAATGGATACGCGTTTTACGATTACACGGCAGGAGAACAAATAGAAGCACAGTAACCAAGTACGCAACGTAAGGCAGCATTGTAATGATCCTGATTTAACATTAAATCAGCAGGCAACGTATGCCCAAAATGTAAACATAATACTATAATATAATCCGTATTTTACACTTATTTTAATTTTTTTATCCACCCAAAAACATATTGATATGCTCAAGCAAAAAATTAGTATTCATCCAAACTCTATGAAGCACCAACCCACAAGTTACATCATCGCAACTTGTCGGAACCACACGGCTGAATCTTATTTCTGGCATGGAGAAACCACCCTGACCATTCCGGAGAAAGTAGCTGCATACGGTTCCATTACACCACAAGTCGGTGCCCGAAGAAAACTTTACCGTATTGGTCACGGGCCAACAGATGGTAGAAAGGATTACGACGGATATACGGGGTATCACTTTAAGGAATGGTTTGACAAACCGGGCAAATATCCATATGATGATATTCGGTATGCCCTGAAGGAAGCAATTCAAATGGATGCAGATATGTCTATTGTTGTAAATTTTGGATCGGGTACGGCACAGGAAGCTTACGAGTTGGCAGAGTACCTATACAATCCCGACTTCTGGCTCAGGAAGCAGTATCCAATTTCTACAATTGCAGATTGCACCGAACAGGAATGGGACAACATTCACAAGTACCGGATTAAGTTCTTCGAGATCGGGCAGGAAATCACGTGGGATGTTGTTATTGGTTCTGAAACCAAAGCACGAACGGCGAAGCTTTATGCACAAAATGCCCTTGCTTTCGTAGAAAATATTTTAAGGGTAACCGGCCGTTATGATCAAGCTGCCATTAAAATCGGAATGGTCGGCTCTACTAACTCTACTTGGTCTACCAGCTACTGGAGCAGCGATATTAAGACCAACATTCTGGATATCATGTCGGTGATGCGGGATAAGATGGATTTCTTCGTTTTTCATGGGTATCCTTCTTGGCCATTGTATGAAGCTTACCCAGGGCCTGACGGTTTTGATCCGAAAAAAGACCCAATTAAAGTCTTGGCTCAAAATACGTATAACAACCAGCTTATCGAAAACCTCATTGTCAAGGCTATTGAAGAAGGTCGGAATAAGTTTGGGATAAAAAAACCGATTACGATAGGCAACACCGAATATCATGCAGAACTGGGCAAGCAAGTAACGGCAACCATGGATTATCGCCACGCTGGCCTACAAGCGATCTATACCGCCGACACGATGATTTCTGCGTTAAAGCAAAACCTAGAAATGGCCGTCAACTTCTGTTTTTCACATGCTTCTTGGCCAGGTGCTCCCGATTTGATAGATGACCTTTTCTTTCATCCGGACAGGAACAATCCGAAGAAGCCCGTTTTTTATGTCCATGAATTTATGGCCGAAAACTTGTCAGGGGCAGGCATGGTCATTGATCATACAGAAATTCACCCTTACCGTTATGATGTAGAATATGATTATGAGGTATCTAAGTCCGGTGAAATTTTCTGGGAGATCAGAGACAAACGCATCAACCAGCTTAGCGTCGTTGCCACCAAAGACCACAACGGCAAGATCATTGTCTTGATTGCCAATATTATGGAAAATAATGCGCCTACAACGGAAGGGCTATCTATCAATCTAGACCCAGGAATAGCATACGAGCGAGCCATCATGAAAACCCTCGCTTTTGATACTTACTTTGATGAGACTTGTGAAAAAACGGAGACTGATGTTACGGCTTATGTCAATAATCTATGGATTAAAAAGGCCAGTATCAATGCCATCATCTTTACGCCGAAAAAAGCGATATAACATACAGGTAAAATAAGGTTAAGTTTTTAAAATGTAGTTATGGGGAAGGCTACCTGCTTAGTGTAGGTAGCTTTCTTTTTGAGGTAAGTAGCTAAGCTTAAACCATTCGCTGCGCCCATTATCAGGCCTGCCTGATTTTCGCACGACAGGCAGATACCAGCTGTCAGACGCTGCTCTGCTAAAAATTTAGCAATCTGCCAAGAACAGGCACGGATGTGTCTGGCATCTGACAGCGAAGCGATCAGGTCTCTGCTTATTTATCTATCCCCTCAAGCGTCTTTGGAGCAGCGGCGGTATTTTCCGTATGAAACAGCAGCTTCATCTCTACCCCATAATGATCAGAAATACCAATCCTGCCTTTTTTATCCTTTTTCCCCGGACCAAGATCGGGACCAATGCAAACAATTCGTTGCCTTTTGAACTTCACCTTTCTCCTATGCTTTCGCATAAAAATATAGTCCAACCTTGTACCTGCCCGGTTGCTTTTCCTGCGTTTCCCGAACAAACGTGGATCTTCTGCATCAAGAATAGCGATCATCTCATTATATTGATCCGTAATATCCGCCTTACAATTAAAATCGCCACAGATAATTTGTGGGATATTATCATCCTCATATTTTGAGAGCAACTTTTCGTGGATCATTTCATATTGGGAGGCACAAACATCAAAAGGCTGATTTTGGCAATGCGTTGCGACAAGCTGAAATTCTTGCCCCTTGTAATTTCCCTGAAGCAACATGGCTCCCTTGCGGGCGAAACAATCTGCCCGCCGGCATCGATCAAACTTTATTTCATTCAAAACCTTCAACGGGATTTTGCTCAATACCCAAACCCCACTATTGGATTTGAACCAAGACCCTTTTTCGTTCCCTGGCCCGTATTGATAAGGATAGCTTTCCGTTAATTTTTCTTTGATGATGGTTCTGGCTCTATTGCGAAAGGCTTCTTGAAAAACCAAAATATCATAGTCTGAATTTTGCAGCACTTCCCCTATAGCCCTCGACCGCATTCTAAAATTTTTAGGCCTTAACGCACTGATCGGCAACATGTAAATATTCCAAGAAAGGATTTTGAGGCTGTCAATGGAGGTCGTTTGCTCAAACGGAACCTCCATAGGCGTTTGTGCATTGACGACATAAAAAGCAGTTGTAAAAAAGAAAAGTAGGCCTAAAGATCTAAATCTCGGATTCAATTTTTGTCTGTACATGGAGCAAATTTATTTTTATTCGTTTAACCACACGATGTATCCATCCATCAACCAGATATAGCAAGCTGCAACAATAATTGGGGTCAAAATTGTCAATAGCATCAACTGAAAATATAAGCGGGAAATGTTTGATCTTTCGAGAAGTTCTGCAATTAGAGAAATCAATAATATTGCCAAACATATACCTGATATTAAAAAAGTCAGGATAGTTGCAATATAATCATTCCATAACCATATTCCTATCAAAAAAACGCACTCTGACAGGAAGCAGATAATAATAATTTCGATATTGGAAGTTTTACTTCCTTTTCCGGCATATTCATCCAGTGCAGGTTTCCTCATTTTGTTTGTCAGGATAAAAATTTAAAGACCCAATTTATAAAATCATAATTAAAAAATCGTTAATTTTATTGTTTAAAAGCAATGAAACCATTTAATCATCGTTTTGCAAAGGAATAAAACACAGCTGAATTATGTTAAGAATCCTTGTTATAGCCCTTTTGTTCTGTTCTACTGATGTTATGGCTCAATATAAGAAAAAGGAAAAAGAAACTGGCTTTACGGAAGATAGGTTTGAGGAAAACTATCAGAAAAGAATCAAAAAGGAGCGTATTCACGGCGTTTATATTCCTATGGATATCACAGATGCTTTTATGGAACTCAACCGTTTGATTGCTCCCGCTGATCGGGCAAAGTTCAAGAGTATCCCAGAAGAAATTGCGGTATCCAAACTTCATTTGTCGCTCGGTCGATGGATGATTTATAATTGGGGATTCTACGAAGGTTCCCGGCTTTCTCATCACCTCAAAGAAACTGTCGGGGTTAGTCATCCCGACAATATGGCCAAATTCATCATTTACACCTATCATAGAAGTTTAAATAAGCAACCGTTGAATGTGAAGGAGTTGGTCGAATTTTTTGATACCAAAAGAAAAAAAATGGTGGAAGAGAAAAAAGAAAAATCAAAGGTTATCCATAAGGAAACTCGGATAAAACAAAGACAGTAAAAAAACGTAGCGTCATAATGCATTGTGGCGCTACGCTTTTTACCCAAGCACAACAAATCCCCTACCCATCCATGAATTTTATTTTTTTTTTGCCCTCCAATTTGGGTCATTATTCCTGTCTTTTCGCACTTTTCCGTAAAAATTCAGCCCTGAATTAAATATATCTTTTTTTAAATTCTTGATTCATAACCTAATTTTTTTTTACTTTTGCATTCTTATTCCTTATAAATATGGTTCAACTATTGCAAAGAATCATGTTGATGAAAATCTGAATTTCAAGTAAACTTTTAGTAAATATGCCGTAAGACTAAAAGTTATTGCATTAAATACAATACTATAAATCCAATTAACATATGTCAAAAAATCTGGTTATAGTTGAGTCCCCAGCGAAGGCTAAAACGATAGAGAAAATACTTGGGGAAGATTTTACCGTTAAATCAAGCTTCGGGCATGTCCGCGACTTGTCAAAGGAAGATTACGGAGTTGATGTGGAAAATGGCTTTGAACCCAAATATATTGTCTCCTCTGATAAAGAAAAGGTGGTCAATGAACTCAAGAACTGGGTAAAGAAAACAGATGTAGTCTGGCTCGCGACGGATGAGGATCGGGAGGGAGAGGCCATTTCTTGGCATTTGTGCAAGGTGCTAGGATTGGACGAAAATACCACAAAAAGGATTGTTTTCCACGAAATTACAAAACCGGCTATAGAAAGTGCCATTCAAAACCCAAGGAAAGTAGACACCCAACTCGTCAATGCCCAACAAGCTCGGCGGGTACTAGATCGGCTTGTCGGGTTCCAATTATCTGAGTTGTTGTGGAAAAAAGTGAGGGGCAAGCTTTCTGCCGGACGGGTACAGTCTGTAGCGGTGAAATTGATTGTAGACCGAGAACGGGAAATCCGCAAATTTGAAACCCAGTCCTTTTACAAGATTGTTGCTATTTTTGATGTTGAAAACGATCAGGGTAAAAAAGTGGCGCTAAAAGCAGAATTGCCTTCCCGCTATAATTCTTACGAAGACGCGGAATCTCTCCTTAAAAAATGCGTGGGTGCCATTTACAAAATTGAAAATATACAGGTTAAACCGCTTACGCGGAAACCCACCGCTCCTTTTACCACCTCTACCCTACAACAGGAAGCCAGCCGGAAACTTGGTTTTTCCGTCAAACGGACAATGCAAACGGCACAAAGGCTTTATGAAGATGGTTTCATTACCTATATGCGTACGGATTCTACCAATTTGAGTGAAGTTGCTTTGCAAGCTATAGCGGATGAAATCGTCAAAAACTACGGACAAAATTACTTGGAAACAAGGCGCTACAACAAGAAGAAATCCGCAGGGGCACAGGAGGCACACGAGGCCATCCGCCCTTCCTATATTGATAAAATTGCCGTTTCTGATGATCGGGATCAACAGCGTTTGTATGAATTGATCTGGAAACGGACGATTGCCTCGCAAATGTCCAATGCACGGCTTGAAAAAACCATCGTGGATATTAGCGTTTCTACCGCTCCCGCTACTGTTTTTAAGGCAACGGGGGAAGTCCTTAAATTCGACGGGTTCCTCAAAGTTTACCTAGAGGCCAAGGATGAAGATGATGATACAGAAGCAAAATCCATCTTGCCTCCGGTAGTTGTAGGCCAACAGCTTGGCCTGAACATCATGACTTCGACGGAGCGCTTCACTCGGCCACCAGCTCGATACACGGAAGCTTCTTTGGTCAAGAAAATGGAAGAACTCGGTATTGGCCGCCCTTCTACTTATGCCCCGACCATTAGTAAAATTATGGAAACCACACGGGGTTATGTCAAAAAAGGAGAAAGTGAAGGTGTAGAGCGGAAGTACAAGGTCATGACTTTACAAAATGACCAGATCGAAAGCAGGGAAGATATGGAAAAAACCGGTAGCAATAAAAATCGGCTTGTGCCTAATGATATAGGGATCTTGGTTTGTGATTTCCTCTCTCAGCATTTTGAAAATATCATGAATTACAGCTTCACGGCTGATATCGAAAAGAAATTTGACGAAATTGCTACAGGCAATGAATCTTGGCAAGAAATGCTCAGAAGATTCTACGATCCTTTTAAGGAAACCTTGACGGATACGCTAGAAAATGCGGAAAGAGCTAGTGGAGAAAGGATTCTAGGCATAGACCCCGAAACCGGGCGCACCGTGTTGGTGAGAATGTCTAGGTTTGGTCCAGTAGCCCAAATTGGAACACCGGATGAGGTTGGCGAGGAAAAACCGAAATACGCCAGTTTTAAACCC
>JAHDGC010000141.1 GCA_020627865.1 Saprospiraceae bacterium
TATCTATTTGAGGGGTTCCCGAATTCGCATTGGTAACAATAGGTCGATAAAAAGCACCGGCTTCAAAAGCCATCATCGGCGTGAAATGATACCGAATCGGAATACCAATCAGGCCGCCACCACCAAGGGCAATTCCAAACGAGGTCGTGCCACCATATGATGTCAGATCTGTATTATTATATTGTTTGACAATTTTTTCGATTTCATCATATTGATAGGTTCTTTCCTCCCCATCTACCGTTTTTATCTTTATCTGTTTTCCTGGCATCTCTTCAAAGATGTAGCCGACTACAATGATACCGTTTTTCAGATGTATGATGTCATTATTGCCTTGTGCACAGACGATTTGTAGGCCAACCCAAATAAAGAAAATAAGTGAAAGAATTTTTTTCATGTTTAATTTTTTGCTCCTGTGAATGATATTTATACCGTTATTTTTTTGAACTTTCATTCAATAAAGTCGTTATGGCACTCTCTAATTCCTGTTTTGAGCTGTATTCTAGACTCGTCCCCAGTATCGTACCATCTTTATCCTTAAGGGTGAAATAGTGTTTGCCATTGGGAGCGGTGTTTCTGGCAAAAAAATCAATTGAGTTAGAAACTACTATGGCAGATTCTATTTTTCTTTTTGCGGATATTTCATCAGTATATCCATTACTAGTGAAAAGGGTTCTACCATCCTTATCTTTAAAGCAAAAAAAGTACAGCTGATTTTTATCTTGAAAAATTTCGATTTGCATAATTAAGGCGTATTTTAAATTCTCTCTTTTTATAATGCACAAATATCAAAAATATTTTGTTTATATCACAAAATAGATAAAATATTATATGATTAATGGTAGAGTTATGGTGAATAACTGATTTTTTCGCAAAAAATCCAACGTTAAGATTCGAAAAAATACCCATATGCGTTAAAATAACAATCCTTTTACTTTTTTTTAATTTCTCCTTATATTGCACAGCAATTAAGACTATTTTTATGAGAAAACTATACCTTATTGTATCGTTACTTCTGGTAGTTCATACTTTGATAGGACAATCGGATACGCTTCGTGCCCATCGACTCCTTGAAGAAGCAGAAGCCTTGATGCAACAATCCAAAATTCAAGATGCAATTTTAAAAAGCCAAGAAGCGGCTATGCACTATGCGGAGCTTTATGATTCTGTAAGTATGGAAGTTGCCAAAGCAAAGAAAATAACGGGCATTGGCTATGCCATGCTAAGGGCACCGAATATGGCTCTGCCATACTTTCAGGAAGTATTGGAAATACATAAAAAAATATTGGGAGAGCGTCACCTCGAAGTGGGGAATGATTATAATAACCTTGGTATTGCTTATAGAGGGTTGGGGGAACGAGATATAGCATTAGTGAACTTTGAAAAAGCGGTTGTAATTTATAAGGGAACAATAAAGGATAGTGAACAAAAACTAATTGCACCTTATTCCAATATGGCCAATATTTATAAGATGGATTATGATTTTCATAAATCTATTTTGTTTAGAAAGGAAGCATTACGGATTGTAGAGAAAGAAAAAATGGGAGCAGATTATTTTAAGCATTTTGAGATACAAAAAGACATTGGGGGAGACTACTTCATTCAACTTGAGTTTAATAAAGCACTAGATTGGTATCAAAAAGCATTAGTAGGTTTTGAAGAATATCTTGCACCTGAGCATGTCAATTTTATTGATTTACGATCGGATTTAGCAAATTGTCATTGTGAGCTAGGAAACTTTATGCAGGGAGCGTTTTTTGTGTCAAAAAATGAGGAAATTATACGGAAAAATTATGGCATGGAAGATGTAAGGTTTGCCCGAAATTATATCATAGCAGGTAGTTGTTTCCTTAAAAGTGGTCAGCCTAAATTAGCTATAGATAAATATAGAAAGGGCTTGAAAATTCTAAAAACAAACTATGCTGAGCTTACATTAGATTTGATGAATGTCTATTTAATGTTAGGGATTGCTTATGCTAAGTTGAATGATTATGAAAATGCCCTTTTGAATTATAAAAGTGGACTAGACTTAACTGGAAGTAGCCAAGGGGTGGGAAATACGGAAACCTATTATATGCCATGTAAGCTGTTCTTAGAAATGGGGCGGAGTTGTAGTATGAAACATGAAACTAGTAAAAATGAGAATGACCTTGAAGTAGCCCGTCAATATATTGACAAGTCAATGGCAATGATAAAAAAAATGACCACCAACTACACCCACGAATCTTCAAAAACATTCATCATAGATCATTTTTTTCAAGTTTTTGACTATGCCATAGAATTAAATCTAGCACTTTATGAAATTGACCCTAAGCCAGCATACCTCGAAAAAATATACGAACTCATTGAGGAGACGAATCACGTTTTACTTTTTGACGCTTTACGAGAAGATGAAATGCTGGCAAATTACGGAGTGTCCGAGGAGCAGCTTGTCCAAAAGCAACTGCTTGAAGACTCCATTGCCTATTGGGAACTCGAATCGTACAAGGCCGAAGAAAGCGATAACCATAAAACCAATGATGAAATTAAAGGAAAATTATTTGATTATAACAAAAAATACACAGACCTTTACAAGGTGTTGCCCGAGGCAATTTTTGATAAAAAACAGAGCGGTATTCCGACTATTACAGAAGTGCAAGATCATCTTGCCCCTGATGAAACCTTAGTAGAATATTTTAATGGAGACAGTTTGTTGTTGGCTTTCGTTATCAATAAAGATCATTATGAATTGATTTCCCTAGATGGGCGAGATATAGCACAATTGGTAAATGATTTCCGGATAGGGATTGCATCATATAATCCTTTTGATACACAACAGGGAAAAGTAGCAAGTCGCTATCATTCAGCGGCAATTTCATTACATGAAAAATTAATCACCCCGATAAAACATTTGTTGAAACAAAAACTCATTATTATCCCATCCGGAGAACTCAACTTTATCGCTTTTGATGCCTTGCTGGAGGCTGCTCCAACAAACCACTTGGATTTTAAATCCTACCCATACTTGATCTATAAACATGAAATTAGATACACCTATACCACAAAAATATTGCTTAGAAAATTTGTAGATCAGCAAAATTTTGAAAATAAATTATTGGCCTATGCCCCAACTTTCAATAAGGCAAAAATGGTAGCTTCATTCCCCGAAAGATCACTTAGCTTTGCACCTTTACAGTTTAACAAGCAAGAGGCTGAAAATATTGCGATACTGACGGGTGGAATTTGTTATAGTGGTCGGGAAGCATCGAAAGAAAATTTTATCCGCAATGCACCTGTTACTGAGATCCTTCATCTGGCAACGCATGCCAAAGCGAATCAGGATGCCCTGGGCTTTGCAAGCATTGCCTTTGGAAATCAATCAAAAGAGCAGCTTTTTGCCAAGGAAATTTATACCCTTAATCTTCCCGCAAAACTGCTTGTCCTATCCGCTTGCGAAACCGCCATCGGAACTGAAATCCGAGGGGAGGGATTGTTTTCTCTAGGACGTGCTTTTACTGTTGCAGGTGTGCAAAGTATAATCGCTTCCTTGTGGAAAATTGATGATCAACAAAGTGCTGAAGTAATGACTAATATGTACGAGAATCTTGTTGCTGGACAAGCAAAATCTGCGGCTTTACACCAAGCAAAATTAAATTATATAAAACAGGCAAAAAATGCACTTGCACATCCAAGCTATTGGGCTGCCTTTACCTTACACGGGAATAATGACAAGATATATTTTCCAAAAAGAAACTTTATAGCTTGGGGTGTTGGATTATTACTTGTTAGTATTATCACTTTTTTAGTATTCTTTTTTAAAAGAAAAAAATAGAGTAAAAGCAAGAATATTATAGTAATCTCTTATCTTGTGATTTAATTTGCATATTCGTTTAACCTTTTATACTAAACGGCTAACTTAATAGTGATTTTCCTTGAACCATTACGAACCTGCCTGACAAGTCACGCAGACAGGGTTAAGAAAATTAAGGAAACAACTTGTTGTTTCTTTCTTAATGGCCTCAATGGTTAGCTTGTTGCATATTTTTATCTTTTTTTGCGAAATCATTGTTTAATAAGCCTTTGGATATATATTTAAATCCCACATGAAATTCTCCGCCATTCTCGAAAATTTCAATGCCTCGCTCTGGGGGCATCATATCATCGTGCCTGATAATATTGTCCAGAAAATTATGAAGACTGGGGCAAAACGTGTTGTCTGTACCCTCAACGAAATCCATACTTTCCAATGTGCCCTGATGCCCAAAGGAGATGGCCAATATTTCATCATGCTCAATACTGAAATCCGAAAAAAACTCCAACTCCATGTTGGCGTAAAAATCGATGTTGTCTTAAAAAAAGATGACAGCAAATATGGACTTCCAATGCCTGAAGAAATGGAAGAACTCCTCAAGATTGATGATGAGGCCAATCACTATTTTCATGCCCTCACGCCAGGCAAACAGCGTAGCCTGCTTCATATTATCGGAAAACCTAAAAGAACAGATACAAGGCTTCATAAAGCTATCGTTATTACAGAATATCTAAAAAGTACAAGAGGCAGACTTGACTTTAAAGAACTACAGGAAGCCTTCCGAAATCAAAGATAAATGCCCTTCTGCTTCCAATAGCTTATGGGCTATAGGATATTAAAAATTGCCAATATGAGTATGTAGGTATATTGTCATGTGTTAAAGTTGAAAACTAAATTCTTTTTCTCTGAAATCTTTATTACGAAATCTATACTTGTCAGGCTTGTTTTTTTTGTTATGCTATCCTTTTTGACCAAGCGCATTTAATTATCAAATAATATATGATGTCAATATTTTGATGTGTAATCGTATATTATTTTTTTCCTTACTATAATTATTAACCATTAAATGTTGTCACAATTGGTGGGGTTATTTCTTTTTAGAGCGTATTATGTTCATGGTTTTTGATATGGTTCCGTTAAAATTTAGTAGGTTTTATTTTTCTAATTTTCTCTTTTTCTTCTGACACAACATACTACTTTTTCTAAAAACACACTACTTACTTTTACTAAATCCCAACACTATGATTGCGAGTTTTTACACTGCTTTTATTTCATTTCTATTTCTCGTAGAAAAAATAGCTATCGAAAGAAAAGATGTTTTTATTTTTCTATTATTGTCTCTGCTTTCTCTCAATTGGTGTAGTGCACAAAATACCGCCACATGGTCTGGTTCCGGAAATGGGCCATATACCAGTGCTACAGGAGCAGGTACGGTATCTGTAAGTGCTACGACGCCAGGAGATACTAATTTTTCTGCCAGTCCAAATGGAACAACAGGGGCTGAAAGCGCCTATACCCCAACTTCCATAACAAACGACCCTTCCTTTGAGTTTGTGCTGTTTTGGGATACGACACCAGAAAATGGCATTTCTGCTGCAACAGATGATACTGGAACTGGAACCTTGACGATTACTTATGATCCACCAGCATTTAATCCGGTTATTCATATTGATCGACTAGGGGGCGCAGGGTTAAATACAGAGACCGGTACCACGACTGGGGCAACAAACTCTGCAAGGTTTGATTTGGTTACGCCGGGTCTTACCCTTACAAAATTGTCTGGGGTTACGCATCTGGAAGTCGGTACAAATTATATCCAAAGAATACCCGATGTGCCGCTTACCGATCCGGTAACTTATCCTGAATGTAGTTCGGATGGGTTGCTCGGCACAGCCTGTGGCTCTGTTCAAATTAATGGCACCGTATCTTCCGTGACCTTCAATTGGAGTGGTGTTGGAAATGAAGGCGGCGGCGGAGATGGTATAGAGTTTATTTTTGAGGCACCTCCTGTCCCAGGATGTAATAGTTGTAGCAATGCGACTTGTAATGTAGCTTCCATTACAGATCAAGATACTGCTTTTGAGAATGCTGACGGTGTGGGGGCGAATGCTGGATGTTCTTCGGAATCAAGATCAATCTCTAGTGGCAATACGGAAACCTTTTGTGGCACCTTCACGACGCCAGCGGTTTTGGTAGAAAACTATATTAGCTTCTTTGGAAGCTCAACAACAACCAATTCCGGTTGTAACGTAACAACCATTGATAATTGGACCATGACCAGTAGTTGTGGTGCGGTCACGGTAGCCCCTTTTCCCACTGTTCCGCCAAGTTTGCCATCAGGCGTTACTAGGCCAGTATGGTTGGTTACCCCCGGCACAACTTATGAAATGTGTTATGATATAACCGTAAGCGGAACCTGTTCTAATATTTCAGAACCTTGTATTGCACCACATTGGGTAAACGTACCTTGTAATTTACAGTTAGGTTCTCTTGCACAAAACTGTGGTGCCGGTGGAACGACCTATGATGTTGTGATTCCCTATACAGGAGGAGGACAGGGCGCAGGGAGTTATACCGTAACCAATAATGGCGCAGGGACACTTGGTGGGGATGATCCAGCATTGGTCGCAGCGGGCAACATTACGATTACTGGACTTACAAGTGGTAGTGGGTATGATGTTAGTATTCTTGGGGATGACCTGACTTCGGGGTGTGATTATAATGTGGTATCCCCATCATATACTTGTGCTTTTTGTCCAAAAATTATTACCGCTACTGTTCAGCAAGATGATTGCGATGGCAGTACGGCAACCATGACGGCAACTGTTGATCTTGGGGTGGAAGGAACAGATTATTATATAGAATGGTTACTCAATGGTACACCAATTAACCTGCCCGGTTCTTCCACCTTTGGTCCGGACGGAACTATCGGAACGGCTGATGATGCCACAGCCTTAACCTATACCCATGCCTTAGGTTTTTCTGGTGCCGTTGGGGCTTGTTCTTTTGAAGATCAGGTTTTCACAGCACAACTTTACTGCCGAACGGGTGATCAGTTGGAGGTCGGAGATATTACGAATATGACGACTTCCGGTGGGGTGTTAAACTATAATTCAACAGGAAACACCTGTATAGGGCTTGATCTGACCACCTTGCCGGCCTGTGCGAAAGCAGAAGACTTTGTTTATCAATTCCGAGTAACTTCTGGACCTCCATTTGGATTGAGTTGGATTTGTGAAGCGGTTATTAATATTCAAAGCCCAGCAGGATTAGCTGGCCCTTTCTGTCATAGTGTCTGGGATGCGAGCGGGGGCTGTCCTACACAACCCGCAGGAGCGGGATTGCCGGGACCAAATGCTACCACCTGTTTTCCTAGTGGAGGGCCGGGAGCTGGTTTTGGTACATCACTGATTCCTGATCCTAGTCCGGGAACGAATGATTTTGGTGGGGTAAACTCTACAACACCGGCTCAGGGCAATTGGCAAATTTGTGTTTATGATTCGTACAATGATACGAACGGAGCAACGGAAGGAATTATGAACTATGCTTATTTGCATGTGAACTATTTCCTCGATCCGGGTTGTGATGTCAATTATGCAGATTACTCTATTGTGGATGCGGTGAACATTAGTGCAGATCCACTACCAACGGCTCCGTTAACAACATCGGCTAACCCGAATGGCCCGAACCAAGTAACGGCACTGCGGGTTTGTAACACACCTGTTGCGGGAGTAGATTTTATATTACCGAATGCTGCTGGTTGTCTAGCTGACATCAACGTTGTTTGTGGTGACGGTCAGGTCAGGTATTCTGGTGATGGTGGAACCACTTATGAATTATTATCTCCTCCGGCTTTTGACGATGGTACAACGATTCATTATCAAGTAACGGCGACAACTTGCCCTGAGAGTTGCGGTGCTACAGGAAGTTATAACATCAGTGGCTGTAGTGCAGAGGTGACGCTTACAAAAGAAGTGGCCGGTATCTCCATGCTGGATGATGGGAATGCTTATGTGACTTTTGAATTGGAGTTGAGCAATACAGGGAATATTCCTGTTGAAAATATTCAGATTCAGGATGATGTTACGGTACAGTTGGGTACGGCTTATATGGGTTTAATTTCTGGGCCCGTTATCAGCCGAGTTATTGGAAATCCAGCTATCCCGAACATCGGTACTTTCCCCGGAAATGTCTTTGATGGAACTAGTGGTTACTTGAATCCGGGAGAGTCTGTTGTAGTCGCTTTTACTGTGGAGCTTGATCCCGATGCAGCTAGTGCGCCAGTTCCTTTATATAATCAGGCAACAGGAATGGGGACTTCTCCCGGAGGTGTTCCAGCTACTGATCTTTCCGACGATCCTGCTGATCTCACAGGAGTAGATGATCCGACTTTGGTCGCTATACCGCAAATACGTACAACAAAATCTTTAGAAAGTCAATCTTCCTCGGCTGCAAGTGGAACTTTCGGACATGTCGAATCAACCTATGCTATCCTTGTTCAAAATACCGGAAATGTAGATATTAATAACATTACATTGACGGATGATTTTCCAACATTATTTGGAGCGGCATATGTTGGTTTGGTTGGTGCTATTAACATCTCGACTGCTAGTGGTGCGCCAACTTTGCCCAATGCTGGTGCTTTTCCCATTAACTTGTTAGATGGAACTTCTGGATTATTATCTCCGGGAGATGTCATAGAGGTTTCCTTTACCGTAGAAATGGATGGCTTGACAGGAACTACCGATTTTGTAAACACGGCTATTGCAGGCGGAACAGATCCTGATGGAACGCCTGTTTCTGATATTTCCGATAGTGGGGTAGAGCCTTTGACAACCAATCCCGGTGTAGCTGGAGATACGGGTGGTGAAAATGATTTTACACCGCTCACACTTATTATTCCGGATAGTGATGGTGATGGTATTCCTGATACAAATGAAGGAACAGATGATCGGGATAATGATGGTGTAATGGATTATGCTGACTTCGATCCGCAAGGTTATTTTTATGATGAAACAACTGGAGAAATTCTTTCCGGTGTTAGCCTTAATATAACAGGGCCCGGTGCTGCAAATGTCATATCTAATGGTGCTGCCACTGGAAACTATCAATGGACGGTATCGGTTGCTGGAACGTATATTATGGCAATTACCCCACCACCACATTATGAATTCAGTACGACTTGTTTACAACAAGATCCGCCCGCATACGATCCGACAGGAAATCCTGATCCTGATGTATTGGGTACTGGAGAAAATGTGAGTACCGGTTTCTTAATGTCATCACTTTGTACACCTTATTACTTGACCTTTGATTTAGAACCAACAGATCCTATAATTATCAATAACAATGTTCCGTTCAGGCCAATGGATTCTGATAATGATGGCGTTCCAGACTTGAGTGACCTTGATGAAGATAATGACGGTATTCTTGATGATGAGGAAAGAGAATGTTTTGCCTCTTGGTCGATTACAACAGATCCCAATCCGACATATGTGCAAAATGCTGGAAATTTGACGGCTACATTTTCGGAGCTTGCAGGGACTGTAAGTTTATTGTCTTCTGGAGGATATGATGGACTTACTCCTGCATCTGGTTCTACATTAAGCGTAGATTTTAGTCCCAATGTCCAAGATCTCGGGATGATTATCGCAGACTTGGATACGGGAGAGGAAATTACGATTTCTGCTTATGATGAGAATGGAGCTTTGATTGATAACATTATTATGTATGTTACGGCGCAAGGGGCAGATGTCGCTTTGAGTGTTCCTGCACTAGGAAGCTTGGAGGTGGTGGCAACTACCAATAGTGAACAGGCGAGTTTAACGCCAGCAACAACTTTGGAATTTAATATTTCAAGAGCGGTTTCAAGGATTGTTCTAAATTATCATACAACAATATCCGGTGACCCAGAATATTTCTTCACCGGTATGTGTGCCTTGACGGATACGGATAATGATGGTGTCCCAGATTATCTGGATTTGGATAGTGATAATGATGGTATTGCTGATGCTATTGAATGTGTGGGTGACCCTTCTCTTACGTTGATAAATTGTGCTTATAATTCGGTAGATGTTGATGTCAATGGTGTGCCTAATCCTGTTGCAGGAGGCTGTGCACCAATAGGTTCTGATACCGATTTAATACCGGATTATAGGGATCAAGATAGTGATGGGGATGGTTGCTTGGATAGTGAAGAAGCCGGAGTAACTATTGCTAATGCTAATAATAATTATAATCCAACCGAGGTGGATGCTGCTGGACTCCTTTTGGATAGTGGTACCGGCACTTGCCAAACGCCTGACGATTTAGATTGGTTAGATCCAATGACGGATACGGATGGGGATGGCTTGACCGATTGCGAAGAAACTTCCGGTATTGATTATCCCGGTACCGTTGCTATCCCTCCGAATGATGGTGATGGCCCAACTTCCGATCCCGATAATGCCTGTGATCCGATTAGCCTGAGCGCAATGACGGATACCGATGGAGATGGACTCACCGATTGTGAAGAAACGACAGGTTTGGATAATCCAAATACAACGGCTGTTCCGCCGAACGATGCAGATGGCTTGACTTCCGATCCAAATGATGCTTGTGATCCGCTAGGTACATCTGTCCCAACAGCAGATTGCGATGGGGATGGAAATCCCAATAGTACAGACCCATATCCGGATACACCATCTGCATTAGATGATGCTTTTGTGGCTATGCCGGGTACGGGCACAACTTATGATATTGTGCTAAACGATGATTTTCTCGATGATCCTGTCAACACGACATTGACGGATCTTGGTTCCGGCGATGCAACAGGTATCATTGTACTTGACCCTTCAAGTGGAGAAATCACCTATACGCCTGCGCCAGCCGAAACGGGATCAATTGTAACGGTAGACTATCAGGTTTGTAATACGGAGTTTATTCCATTAGTTTGTGCAACAGCAACCATAATGATAACGGTGCCGGCTTGTCCTAATGCTACAGATAGTGATGGTGATGGTCTAACAGATTGTGAGGAAACAACGGGAGTAGATGATGGCACCACAGCAGGTATACCATCTGGAATGACAGACCCAAACAATGCTTGTGATCCGATAGATGCTCCAAATAATACCAATGTGGATTCAGATGGTGATGGCTTGACTGATTGTGAGGAAACCACTGGGGTTGATGATCCCGATACGGTAGCGGTTCCTCCAACAGATACGGATGGTCCTACATCTGATCCGACTAATGCTTGTGATCCAATTAGTTTGAGTGCGACAACAGACACGGACGGTGATGGTCTAACGGATTGCGAAGAATTATCTGGTGTTGATGATGTCAGGACAATTGCCGTTCCTCCAAGCGATTCCAACGGAACGGTCTCTGATCCAACAGATGCTTGTGACCCATTTGGATCAGTAATCGCAACAGCAGATTGTGATGGAGATGGGAATCCTAACAGTACAGACCCGAATCCAGATACGCCGATAGCGGAAAATGACGCCATGACAGCCTTGCCGGGTTCTACAACAACCTACGATATTATATTAAATGATGATTTTGTTGATGATGCGGTAAACACCAGCATAACGGATTTGGGTTCCGGCAGTGCATTGGGAACAATCACTTTTGACCCCTCCACAGGAGAAATGGACTATACACCGGATGCCTCAGAAACAGGCAGTGTGGTAACGGTAGATTATCAAGTTTGTAACACGGAGTTTACGCCAATGGTTTGTGCGAATGCAATGGTAACAATCACGGTGCCTTCCTGCCCTGATCCAACGGACAGTGACGGAGACGGCCTGACCGATTGCGAGGAAACAACGGGTATAGATGACGGCTCTACAACGGGAGTACCGGCAGGAATTACGGATGCCAACGATGCCTGCGATCCGATAGATGCACCAAATAATAGCAATCTGGATAGCGACAGTGATGGCCTGACGGATTGCGAGGAAAGCACGGGGCAGGACGACACGGATACGGCAGCAATTCCACCAGTGG
>JAHDGC010000142.1 GCA_020627865.1 Saprospiraceae bacterium
TGTTTAGCCTTGTGGGGCGATACCCCGTACCCTTTGGGTCGGGGTAGTTCATTATGATGAACCAAAGTCGTAATGCCTTGTATGAGGGCATGAAAGCAGTTGATACACTCTAAAAAATTGAGTATATTTACAAGGAAAGTAATGGAAAAATAATGAATACTGCGAAACAATTAAGA
The DNA here is from genome assembly GCA_020627865.1 of Saprospiraceae bacterium. Lineage (GTDB taxonomy): Bacteria > Bacteroidota > Bacteroidia > Chitinophagales > Saprospiraceae > JAHDGC01. Next base: position 177 of record JAHDGC010000142.1, read on the forward strand.
GCCGATATAATGGAAATGTTATTCAAGACAAAAGATTTAAAGATCTTGAAGTCGATACATTCCGAACTCCAGAAATCAAAAAGTGAGGAGCGATTAACTTTTTTAGAAGCTGTAAAACCAGTAAGAAAAGGAGTAAGCCTGCAGGAGATAATGGATGAGCAAGACTATCAACCTGTAGAGTATGCAATATTTAGAGCAAATGCTGATAAAATAGAATGGGAAGAGTCATTAGAGGAATTATTGAAAGCACTTGAAAAGTAGATATTTGTGAATTACTTGTTGGATACAAACATATTGGTACTCTACGGACGGAATTCAAAAATAGCAGATAGCATAGAGAAGGAGCATGGCATATTTAATGGTGAGCATAATCTTGCAATTTCATCAGTAACACTAGGGGAATTAAATTCTTTGGCGAAGCAATTTAAGTACGGACAAAAAAGGAAAGAAAGGTTGCTTGAATTAACGAAACATTTGTTCGTCATAGATATAAATATTCAAAAAATAATAGAGAGATATGGAGATATTGATGCTTATAGCCAAGGAAAACTAGAGAATAAACCATTACTACTCTCATCAAGAAATATGGGTAAAAATGATCTATGGATAGCAGCAACTGCTAGTGCATATAATATGGAATTGGTTACATCAGATAAAGATTTTGACCACTTGAAGGAAGAATATATAAAGCTAAATACCGTGTAATTTAAATTAATTATAAAAACGAGTCCCATCGGCCTGCCTGAAACTGCGGTCACGCAGGCAGGCAGAAACGTAAGTGTCTGGAACGTTTGCAGAGAAAAAAATTATTTAGATAAATTTAGATTACAGTGTACTAAAACATAAAAATCAATGGATATAACTGTTCAAGAACTCAAAGAAAAACTAGATGCCAAAGAGGAGTTTATCTTTTTGGATGTCCGCGAGCCACATGAGTATGCGGAGTTCAACCTCAATGCAAAATTGATTCCGCTAGGAGATATTCCGAATGCCATTCCGGAGTTTGAAACGCAGAAGGATAAGGAAATTGTGATTCATTGCCGTTCTGGTGGACGGAGTGGTATGGCGCAGCAGCTATTTCAGGCGCAGGGGTTTACGAATGTAAGGAATGTGTTGGGTGGTGTGTTAGCTTGGGCGGATGCATTTGGAGCAGCAAGGTAAGGTGCTCAAAGCGAACCGTTAGCTGCTACGATGGAGTTTTCCTAATCAATCTCAATTACCTCCTCAACCGAACAGCCAGTAGTGCTATCCGTAATCGTTACTGTATAAGTTCCCGGAGCAAGGCAATCAGGATTGAGCTGGTTGCCAATAGCCGGATCATTCCAAGCATAAGTGTATGGGTTCGTGTTGGTATGACTTGTGCCTATGATGGCAACTTCGGCTAGTTGTAGCTGATTGGTATTTTGTAAATAAATCCTGACAAAGCGACCCGCACGGCTTACGGGGAGTGAAAAACTTGCCCCGCCGATCTGGCTGTGTGTGAAAACGCTAACCCCAACTTGTGTAGAAGCCGTAGCCAAGTCGAAACTGGTAAATGGAGTGTTAGCAATAAGGACAGTGTAATCGTAGTTTGTGCTTGCACAACAGTCCGTCCGGCCATATACCGTGATATTGGTCAAGTTGAAATTTCCCGTCAAGTCAATTTCCCACCAAGGCGTTTCTTCCATTGCTGTAATAACCATGTTAGGGTTGAGGTTGAAGTCGCTGTTTATTACATTGTCTACAGCTGCACCAGACATAGAGTTTTCCAAGATGGATCTACTAGAAACTTGGGTTGGTTTGCCCAAAGCTATATTGGCTGAGGTTAGCACTTCGTAATTTTCATTGTTGGAAATATAGGCATAGATATTCCCTTCTGGACAGGCACGGCAACAAAAGCTTTCTTTGATAATGCTCTCCAGTTCACAGGGAAAACCTGTAGAACAAGCATCGGGAGCCACTACCGTAATCGGCAAGGTCGTGTTGCAGACATCATTGTGAAGAACCGTGTTCAAGTCTCCTGCACTGATTGGGAAATGCCCCATTAAAATATTTTCATTAAAAGCTCCGGTTTGGCCAAGCCCACGCCAACCTCCTGTTCCAGTGCCGGATACATTCATCGTAAATGTAAAGGTATCATCAGTACTGTCTTCCGTAGTTGCATTGTTATTGCAAAGGATGTTGGTGACGGCAATGGCCGACATTTCCTCAAGTGTTAGGGTTATGGGGGCGGTGGCCGTGCAGCCATTTCTATCCGTAGTCGTATGTTCTAGATCAATGGTTCCACTGGTTGCATTTGTAGCATCAATGATGAGTTGTCTTTCGGTAAGATTGCTCAATGCGTAACCCGTTGCGGTTCCCGTTCCAAGGTCTGTCCAGTTAAAACCGCTATAGGGTCTATATCCACCAGAAGGGTTGGGGTCAAAATAACTGATGTTGCCCACACATAGATTGGTAGCACCGGGATTTAGGGTAGGACTTTCTCCTATCGTGACGGTCACGCTATCTGTCGCGCTACAGTCGTTGTCATCTATAATCGTATATTGTAACACCAGTGATCCTGTTGTTGCTGATGTAAGATCTATCGTTACAGTTGGGCTAGTCGTATTACTCAATGTATATCCTGTCGCAGAAGTGCTGCTCAGGTCAGTCCAAAGGTGGGAACTGTATAGACCAGAACCTCCAGATGGATTCCCGTCAAGGGTAATGCTGTTGCCGGTACAAGCAATGGCAGGAGTTAAGGCAACACTAGGATTTGTGTCAATAATAATGACTACTGGATCACCAGATGCGTTAAGGTTGTCAAGGTTAAGGCAAGTACCACTGGCTTCATCCTCTTCAATTTGGGCAATATCATTGTCCACAGGGTCGGCAGGGGTATCAATATTGTTCAGGTATGTCGTGATCGTGTTTGTATTGTTAATAGTTTTGTAGGATAAACCATAAATGATATAAGTACCGGCAGGATAAATGCTGAAATTGAAATCGCCTGTTTCATTAAAGTTTATAATTTCTCCTAGCGTATCTGCTAGAATAAATGCATATTCAAAATGAACGGTACCGGGATCTGTTTCATCACTGGCGGCATAATCTGGAGTAAAGATAACCGTGTTGCCTGATTCATCCTCAAGGTCGTAGCCTACACAAGTAGTAAGATCTGTAATACTTGGAATGGTAACCAAATCTCCGGCATCTGCCTGACAGGGTCTTAGCATAAATCCAAAATCAAAAGTGTCGTCAGAGCAACCGCTATTACCTGTCGTTATGCCTGTAGCTGGCAAGTTGTCAAAAGTGTTCCCAGGGCTTATAGGTACAATTTCGGCATCACTATCCAAAAGGTAGTTGTTTGTGCCAAGGTTGACGCTGTCTAACGTAAGGGCGTAGTCATTCGTGCCTATTGTCAGTATATTGTTACTGAATTGTCCATCCCCAATGACGATATAATATTCCGTATTGTCTTGGACTTCTGTTGGGGCAGAAAACCAAGTTTGGTGAGGATCATCTGCATTACTGAATTCATATCGCCCGACGGGGTCTGTAGTCGTGGAGGCCAATAGGGTGCCGCTGGTACTATAAAGCGCAATATTGATGTTAGGCATACCATTTTCCCCAGCATCTTGGATGCCGTTTTGGTTGATATCTTCCCAGATATAATCGCCAATAATTATACCGTCCAACAATATGGTTGCGGAGTCTTCGTCATCATCCCTGATCCCATCCGAGAGATCATCAGCAGTGCTGTCGCTGCTAGGATCGCTATCAATGTCGATTTCATTGGCGGCAATAATTTCTGCAATATTGGTATAGCTCCCAGAGGCATTTATGGTGGTAATGATCTGGATGGAATCACTTTCTCCCGCTGCAAGATCGCTAGGGTACCAGAGACCATTTAGGTTATTGTATGTGCCACCACTGTTGTCATTAACATAAGTCAGTCCGGCAGGCAAATTGTCTCTGATGACGATGCCAGTTGCCTCATCTGGGCCGTTGTTTTTTACGACCAAAGTAAAGGTAACGGTTGAACCAATGCTTTTACAAGTGTTGTCCATTAATTTTATCAAACTCAAGTCAATTAGATCTTGGAGATTAAGCTGAACCGAAGCTTCGTCATCATCCGAAAGCCCGTCGTTGAGGTCATCTTCATTCCCGCCAGCAAGCGGGTCAGAATCCAAATCTTCCTCATTCATGGAAGTAACTTCTGCAAAGTTGACATGATTCCCTGTGGCATTTACGGATGCTGTTATCTGAAGCGTAACCGTGTTTTGATCTGCCAAGGTACCTACTGTCCAAAGATGGGTATTCGGATCATATGCGCCACCACTGTCATCGGAAATATAATTTACACCATCAGGTAGCTGATCCGTTACCACAACACCGGTAGCATCTACCGAACCTTGATTTACTAAAGTAAGCGTAAAGGTGACAATGTCGCCTGGTAGCGGAGTTGTATTGTCAACCGTTTTAAAAAGTGCAAGATCCGGCCCTATAGAAAATGGTGTAGGTAAATTGTTATCTGTCGCGATACCATCATCGTCCGTATCCGTATCTGTGCCGTCCATAGATTGATCCATAACTGTTTCTTGTGCCGGACTGATTCCTGTTGCAATAGCGGTGTTATCATAAGAACCACCATTTCCGCCCGGCGTTAGGGTAACGACGATGGTAATATTACCGGAACCACCAACGGGTAGAATATCCGTTCCGCTTAATAGTTCGATATCCGTATCGCCATTGTATCCAGGATTTATGGTGAAATCTGAACTAAGGTGACTATCAACAGTAAAGGAAGATGCTCCTGCAAAAGTTAAGGTCATATCGTCAACAACATTCAATCCTGAGAGTGGGACATCCCCGAGGTTTTCTACGAGTAATTCATAAACAACAGTAAAAGTTTGATCCCCGTTATCAAGGGGTTGCCCGACGATCCGTTTGGCTATTCCAATTTGTGGATTCTCTTGGAAGGAAACGGGTGTTGGAATAGAGTTATCTGTTGGATCATTATTTTCATCAGGGTCTACTAAGGTGCCATCATTACTGATATCGGTGACATTTGTGCCAATAGCGCTGGTGCCCGTTGTTGTAGCTGTGTTGTTATAGATGCCTAATGTGACTCCAGGTGCTACGGTAAGGCTAATGATAACGGTTCCAGTTTCCCCTGTGGCTAGGGCATCGTTACCGATCAAAAGATTGGTGTTTGGACTGTTTCCGGTATAGCTGGGGAAATTAACATTCAGGTCTGGGCTAGTTACATTCGTTACGGTAAAGTTGTTTGCCATAGCAAAAGTACTGCTGAGATCGTCTGTGATTTGTATGTTTTGTAAGGGAACATCACCTGTATTTTTAACCATAAGGGTATAGCTGAAGTCATAAGTGCCATCATTGTTATTTATGGGGCCATGAGAAACATGTTTGGCTAATCCAATTTGAGGGTTTTCGGTAAAAACGACGGGTGTAGGATCACTGTTATTGTCGGGGCCATCATTTTCGGGGTCGACATTTGTGCCATCTTGGGAAATGTCATCTACAGGATTTCCACCGGTGCTGATCCCCGTTGCGGTAGCACTGTTATCATGTGGGCCAAGATCGGTGCTGGGGATAACGTTGATATTGAGTACAATGGTATCCTTCTCTCCGGGCATCATCTGATCCGTTCCTGTTAATAAATTAATATTACTAACACCATTGTATCCCGGAAAGTTAACCGAAAGGTCAGAACTACTAATGGTATTGATGCTAACAGTTTGGCCGGAAAAGGTCGTATTTAGGTTATCCGTTATTTGAACATTGTTAATAGGAACATCCCCAACATTCTCTACAATGAACATATAGCCCAAGGTATAGGAACCATCTCCATTATTGATGGGGGCAGTGCTTACCGTTTTGGCAAGGCCAATTTCTGGATTTTCAAAAAAGCTAACGGGTGTTGGATCATCATCGTTGGTCGGGTTGCCGTCTGGTGGGCCAGATGAACCATCGGTCGGATCGGTAAGGATGCCATCTTGTGAGTTGTCCGTTACGGGTGTGCCTACCGGACTGATCCCGTTTGCAATTGCCGTGTTATCATGAGGCCCCATTGCTGTTCCGGGAGTAACGGTCAGGGTTATTTGTATGCTATCCACTTCTCCATAATGTAAGGTATCCGTTCCGCTCAGTAGGTTGGTGTTGCTGTCCCCATTGTAACCCGGAAAGTTAACGCTCAAATCAGGGCTGCTGACATTTGTAACCATATAATTGCTAACTGTTGGAAAAGTAGCGTTCAGGTCATCCATTACTTGTACATTGTAAAGCGGAACATCACCAAGGTTTTCTATAATCATATTATAAGTAAGGGTATAGCTGCCATTTCCATTATTGATCGGGCCGTCGCTGACTATTTTGGCAATACCAATAATAGGATTTTCATCTAAGATGACAGGTGTAGGATCATTGTTGTTAGATGGATTGCCGTCGTCGTCAGGATCGGTTTCGGAACCATCTTGGGAAGTATCTGTTATGGTGGTGCCTTCATCCGTTGTACCGCTACTCGTTGCCGAATTATGATAACTTAAGGTGTTGCCGGGTGTAACCAGAACATTGATGTTTACGATGCCACTATCTCCTGCTACTAAGGTATTCCCGTTGCCCAATAAATCAGTGATGCTTGTGCCATTGAAGCTGTTGTTAAGCATGAAATCTACACTAATGACCGATGTTAGAGAAAAGTCAATTGCAGCCGAAAAGGTATTGTTAAGGTTTTCGTTAATTTGTATATTGTTTAGGGTAATGTCACCTTCATTTTTTACTTTGATATTATAATTAATGGTGTAAGTCCCATCATTATTGTTGATGGGTGTACTGGCAACTTCCTTGGCGATACCAATACACATTTCTTCTATCATAAAACTTTCGATGACGACACAATTATTTTGGTCTGTTATGGTAACGGAATAGTTGCCAACATCAAGGGCTGATAAATCTTCGGAGTTTGCACCATTCGACCAGTTAAAATTATAGTTGGGAGAACCACCTGTCACGGTGAGGTCAATTGCTCCTGTGGTGCCCGGATTGCAATTGCTATGGCTAATGATGGAAGTGACAACAATCTCAGCAGGTTGGCTAATGTTTTCACCGATTGTGGCCGTGCATCCATTAGCATCTGTTACGGTTACATTGTAGTTGCCTATGGGTAAGTTGGCGATGTCTTCCGTTGTTGCACCATTGGTCCAGTTGAAATTATAAGGGGGTGTGCCACCAGAAGGAGTCAAGTTAATGGCACCATCATCCGATTCATAACAAGACAATGGCGTTGGGGTAGCCGATAAACTCGTGGCGGCAGTAGGTTGGTTAACAGTAGCACTTGCCGTAATGTTTGGATTGACACCATCACTGATGGTTACGTAATAGGTGCTAGCCGGAAGGTTCGCCAAATCTTGTGGATCATCAAAGTCACCTGTTCCGTCAGTATCCCAATCGTAACTGTAAGAACCGGAACCTCCAATGACTTCCAAATCTATTGTACCGTCGTTATCATTATAACAATTAACATCCGAAGGAATGATGGAGCTGAGCATGAAAGGCCCACCAATGGTATTGATGATAAAGTTTTCTACAATCATACAACCATTAACATCCGTAACCGTTATGGTATAGCTGCCGCCACTAAGACCCTGCAAATCCTCAGTTGTTGCACCGTTTGACCAATTGTAATCATAAAAAGGGGAGCCACCTGATACTGTAATATCAATACTGCCGTTTGAGGAACCATAAGGATTTTCGTTGCTAACAATACCCACTATGGAAAGCGTAGCATCCGGTTGGGAGATGGATGTACTCGTTGTGGCAAAACAACCGTATTGATCCGTAACCGTTACACTATAATTGCCGGCGGCCAATCCAGATAAATCCTCAATCGTTGCACCGTTTGACCAATTGTATGTATAATCAGGAACACCGCCGGAGACATCTAAATTGATCGTTCCAGAATTATCCTCAAAGCAAAAAAGATCGCTTGGGGTAGCGATTAGGCTGAGTTCATTAACGGTAACTTCTTGGCAGAGTGGTGTACTATCCCCACAATCATTGGTGACGATAACACAGGTGTTGTAAATGCCCGGTATGACACCTGACCAATCTACTGTAATTTGATTGTTATTGTCTGGGCCAATAATCGCGGCTCCCGGAGGTAAATTCCAAGTATAATCAATAGCATCCGCTACGGGAGGGATAGAAATTTGATCGCTTGTAGAAGAGGTGCAAACGTATTCCATGAAGTTTATGGTAATGCCTACGGTTGCGGTATTGCATTGTGTAGCCCCCGGACAACCATTGTCACAAACTTGATAAGTGAATTGATCCGTACCGTAATAACCTGTATTCGGAATGTAATCAATAGAGCCATTTGGATTGATATTTACGACTCCAAATGCTGGTTGGCTACTTATTGTTACAGATGTGGTATCGATGCTACTGTCTATGTCAAAATCATTGCCCAAAATGTCTATGGTCGCGGGCAGGTCAAGGTAGGTGATTAAGACATCATTGACGACAGTGGGTGGGTCGTTTACGGTGGAGTAAAATACGGTTACGGTTGCCGTTCGACAATAGGGGGCGGAAGTCGCATTGTCGCAAACTTGGTAGGTGAAGCTATCGGCATTGTTTTCGCTTAACCCGACATCGGGCATGTAATTTATCGTGTTGTCCCCATTTATGGTCGCGGTTCCATTTGTGGGAGGAGTGGCAATGCTCACGGTCGTTATGTCGTTGTCTGGATCGTTGTCATTGGCCAATACATTGAGGTTGCTTGTCGTGCTGACGCAAAAATAATCATCTGAAAGTATAGGCGCTTCGTCAATATCAATGGTGACGGTATCGCGTAATGTATTTATATTGTTAAAATTGGCGTCAATAGCTCCTTGTATTATGGCAATATTGCTGGTGTTGTCACAATTGTCAATGATTTGTAAATTTACTGTTATGTTTGTAGTGTTTGTTCCAGCCAGTGCGCCAAGATTGTTCCAAGTAATGGTGCCGTTGCCAAGACTGCTTGGTGTTGGCGTAGCACTAACAAATTGCAAGCAATTGCTATCATAAACATCTTGTAAGGGTAAAGTGTTGATGGCAGAAGAACTCTGGTTGTCAATGGTAATGGTATAAGTCAGTACATCCCCTATGGTGTATGGCCCCGAACTTGGACTGGTCAAGACTTTTGTTAGGTAAACTGGGTTGATAACTTCAAAGGTTGTATTTTGATGCGCGATGACGCCTTCTGTCCCTTCGTGAGCAATGGTGTTCAAATCATAAAATCCAGCCAAGGTCGTCGGTGTTGTCCACGCGTATTCATAGGTGCGGGTGCATCCGGCAGTTGCAACAGAAGTGGCTGTAACAGTGTTGATACCGGAGTTAGGGTTTGTAATATTAATGTTATTATTGGTGATGTCGTAAAAGCCAAAAGGGTCGCTGGCCACTGTTCTTACATAAACGATTGTTCCGGAGTTGGCACTAGTAATGATATTACCGCTCGGGTAGGGGGCGTCATAAATGGCGTAATTGTTTATGGCAATAGGATTCGTTACACGTATAGTTATCTTTGAAGGTTTGGTTTGACTATCATATTGAATTTGAAAATCAGCATTATGCTCGGTGCTTACTATATCCAACGTGACGGCTTGTCCTGCTGGAATAGTGAGGTTGCTGGCTAAGTTTCCAGTCCAGGTTAACAATCCGCTTCCACTATTGTAAGTTGGGTTGCTGAGCGAAATGATATTGTTCGCGCCATAGCGTAAATTGGCATCAATGGCAGGGGTGGCAGGCATCGTTCCATTGGTTACATTTATGTAAGCTGTTATGGTAATGGTTTGTCCAGCAGGAATGGTTAGGTCTTCGCACATTGGAGTGCCTTGGGTAAAAGATTCTGTAACTGTTGTCGGGATATAGTAAGTGATTTCCAGATTAGGGATATTACTACTATTTTCTTTACTACTATAATCATTGCAAGCGAAGCCACTTAGCACATCAATAAGACAGCCATAATTCGGATGAGTTCCGTTATACCAATCTGCAACAAGTGCAGTTATATCCCAGTTTATCGTGCTACTCAATGTTGCGGAAGAAAGCGTTTGTTGATCTATAATTGTCGCATCATAATCACCTCCTGGGGTAGTCCAGGGAGTGTCCCAGTTTGGTTGGCCATTATTGTCACATCCGGTGCCTTCTGTCCAATTTGTGGTAATCCGATGGAGGGCTTGTGTAGACGTGCCATTACTATAACGATGATGAAGTTGTAAGGAGGCATTGGAGATAACAGCATTGGCAGGAATGCTGGAAATATCAAATTTGAAAAGAGAAAAATGTGCTGTACTATTCCATATATCTAGGCAAGCGCCAAAATTTCTATTGGAGGAAGGGTTCCCTGCCGCAATGTAAGTATCATCCGTTGGTGTTAAATTAATAGTGCTATAGGAGGCGGCTATCATTGGTGCTGTGCTAGCAACAGTGTTATCAGAAGTTGCAACGGGGTCTATCCTGTCCAATCCTTGGCTTGGATCGGTGAGGTAGAGCTGTTTCTCAACAATATTTACACCTTCTGTAATGGTAACATTAGTACTTGCGGTTGTGGCTATCCCTCCTGTATCTTCAAGGGCAGCCGCTAAAATGGTATGGGTTCCCAAATCATTGTTAGGAGGTATCCAAGCATATTCATAAATTGCTCCGCAGCTTGTGCCCCCCACTTGGTTGGCTACGGTGAGCGTTATGTCATTTGTCGTGAGCGGAGATGTAATCTCCAAGTTTATGTTTGAAGTGTTGTCGGCTCCAAAGGGCGTACTACTGACAATGCGAATATAAGCAGGGATGCCACCCGAAGCGGAGCTTATAATATTCCCGGAGGGATACGGAGCATCGTAAATATCGAATGCATCAATGGTGATACAGTTGGTCGTTGGTATTCCTATTTTAGAAGGTTTGCTTTGACTGTCGTATTGGATATGGAAATCCGTAGTGGATTCTGTATTGGCTATATCTAAGGTGATGGCTTGCCCTGCCGGAATGGTCAGGTTGCTACCCAAGTTTCCTGTCCAGCTTAACAATCCGGTTCCGCTATTGTAGTTCGGATTGCTCAAGGAAATGATATTGTTTGTACCATAGCGTAAATTTGCATCAATAGCAGGATTGGCGGGCATTGTGCCACCAGTTACATTGGTGTAAGTGGTTACGGTAACAGCTTCTCCAGCAGGAATAATAAGGTCGCTACACATGGGACTGTTTTGGGTGAAGGATTCTGTTACTGTTGCTGAGGTCTGATAAGTAATCTCTAGACTGGGAATATTAGAACCATTTTCTTTTGCGTCATAATAATTCACTACTGGATCATTTGTTTTTATTATGCATCCATAGTTGGGAGAGACACCATTATACCAATCAGCGACAAGGGATGTTAAGTTCCAGCTTACATAAGTATTTAAAGTAGCAGGAGAGGAGGTTTGTTGGGCAAGAATGGTAGGGTCATAATCACCGCCTGGGCTAGTCCAGGGGGTGTCCCAGTTGGGTGTTCCATTCGTATCACAGGCTGTTCCTTCTGTCCAGTCTGTTGTAAGTCGGTGTATGTTTTGGAGTGCAGAACCCGTACTGTTGTAATGA
>JAHDGC010000143.1 GCA_020627865.1 Saprospiraceae bacterium
AATGATCCTTACGAAATGATTTAAAAACATTTTGAATTAATGTACTAAGCCTATTGGTCGGCTCAGATCTGGCCAGTAGGCTTATTTTTGTTTTTTCATATAACCAATTATACCTCATAACCAGTAAGTTTCTTTATAAACGTAAACAGGCTCACCGACATAAAGTCAGCAAGCCCGTTCTTGGCTAAGTTTAATTTTTTTTGAAACTTGGGTGTCAGCTTGAAGCTGATTCCCAAGTTTTGAACTACATCTTTATCACCCGATAAACTCCAACAACATCCCCTCGACTATCTTTTTGCACAATAAAATAAATGCCTTCCGATAAGCCACGCAAATCCATTCTGATCTGATGGTCATCCTGATTTAAAAGCCGATTGGAAAATGCTTTTCCTGTCGAACTGAATAAAGAGAAAGTAGTTGATCTCGCAATCTCATCCATTGCGGTTAAGAAAACTTCATCTTCTGCTGGATTGGGAAAAAGCAAATAGGTTCCCTCCTCCCCTTCAATGAAGATTTGAGCCGTTGTTTCTAACATTTCATTGGCGGAATTTACCCTCCTCAGTCGATACTTATTCCATCCAGCAATGGGTGTTGCATCCTCCCAAAAATAAAACTGTAATCCAGCACTTCGTGCATCCATCGTGTGCAAGTGCTTATAAGGCTGATTATTATTGGAAACTTCCAAAACATAAGAAGCTTGTTGACCATCTTCAGTAAAACGCCAGAGCAACTCTACGGTTCCATCTGCCTTTTCTTCTAATGCAAGCACTAAGCTATCCACAAATGGTTCTGGACATTCTTCTATGAGTACGGTAAAGTTTTCTGTTAAAGTACAGCCATCCTCCGTTACGGTAACGGTAGCCGTTTTGAGACCGGACGTTATCCAACTCACATTATCTACAGTCGCCTCATGTGCAACTTGTGGCATGGCATCTGATCCAAATTCCCAAAAATAATAATCGGCATTGGCTATCGCTGCAAAAGAAGCCATCTCGTTTAAACACAATGCTTCCGGCACATCAAAAGCTACTTCAATTTGTGGCGCTTCTGCGACAACTGTGCTTGTTACGAGACTGCAACCATAGCCATCCGTTATGGTTACACTAATCGGACCAGCAGCCAAATTGATGGCAACTGTTCCTGTTTGCATATCGGGATCACTCCATTGATAACTGTGTCCGAAAGAGCCACCTGAACTATTCACGGAGGCCACACCATCCTCCAAACCATAACAAGACACAGGCATCGCATCCATAACTGCGGTCATCATGGGTGGTTCTTCAATATGAACAGTTTCTGTAATCGTACAACCATTTTGATCCGTAATGACAATATTATAAATGCCAACAGCAACATTAGCCAACAAAGAATCAGTTGTCCCTGCAGCATCATCCCACTGAAAACTATACGGGGGCGTACCACCCCAAACTATGGGTCGGGCTTCTCCACTAGATTCCCCATAGCAGGTTACATCATCCGAAAGCATCAACATTCCAAGTCCGATCAGTTCCGGAATTTCTACAGAAGCAAAGGTCGTGCAACCATTGGCATCTATAATGGAGACCGTATAGACGCCGGCAGTTAAGTTCGATGCGGTCATCGTCGTCTGATTTTGCGTGTCATTCCAAAGGAAAGTATATGGCTCTGTCCCGCCCCAAGCATTCACCGTTGCAGAAGCATCCGCTCCAAAAGCACAGAGGTTCATAAACCCCATTGGCCAACAAGGAATCTGGCTGCATAACTTGCACACTTGCCGTATCCGTACAACCATTGTTATCCGTTATGGTCAAACTGTAAGCTCCGGCAGCAATATTATCAAGACTTTCGGAAATGGCAGTAGTATTCCACTCGTAAGTGTATGGCGGTACCCCCCCGACGATGCTACTACTAACACCAGCATCCGTCAAACCATTACAGGAAACAGATGAAGCCTCCAAACTCAATTGAACCGGCACCACATTGCCGATAGCGGTTCCTGCAATCACCGGACAACCATTGGCATCCGTAATGGTAACCACATAAAAACCCAATCCGACATTCTCGATGGTTGCGGTTTCTGCTCCGGTATTCCACAGAAAAGTATAGGGTTCGACGCCCTCAGAAGGGATAGCTGTAACGCTAGCATCTTCACCATTATAACAATTTAAATCCGTATCTATTATTTCTACATCAAAAGGTGTTGGGTCATCAATATTGATACTGGCAAAACCTGTACAGGAGTTTCCATCTGTTACCGTAAGGGAATAAATACCTTCTACCAAACTAAAAATGGAGGAAGTGGTATCTCCAGTATTCCAAGCATAGCTCAAGGGTGGCACACCGGCCTCTACTACACCGATAATGCTTCCGGTAGTGTAGCCTTCACAATCCACATCGGTAGTGTTCGCCATAATACTGATTTGCAGACCTTCCTCAAATGCTACAGCACCCGTGATTTCGCAGGCACCTTGATCGGTTATGGTAACATTATGTACGCCTGCTGGCAAATCTTGTGCAATCGCGGTCGTTTGTCCATCGCTCCAAAGATAATTATAAGGAGGCAATCCGCCTGAACAGACGGCCTCTGCCATCCCTAGTCCATCACTATTACAGGTAGAGACGATGATGTTTGTAGCCAGCTCCAACATGGTCGGCTCTTCGACAAGCAATTCTCCATAACCGGAACAGCCTTGTGCATCAACAACGCTAACACTATACATACCGGGCAATAGATTATTGATTTCATCGTCATTATCTCCGTTACTCCATGTTATTTCATAGGGAGCTACGCCTCCAGAAATGGCAACCGTTCCCGCACCATTTGCACCACCATTACAACTTGGGTTTATGGCTTCCAATTCCAATAAAATTGAAACAGGGGCAAAAAAGACAATGCTTGCCGTCTCGACACAGTTATTGGCATCGGTGATCGTGACACTATATTCCCCCGGGCCTGTTTCGTTTATGGTTGACGACGTGCTACCGGTATTCCATTCGTATTGATAATCTGGAGTGCCGCCAGCAACTACTGCCGTAAGGTTATATAAATTATTATCACAATCCACCAATATTCTTTCGATGTCAACCTGCAAAACATCCGGTGCCGGAACTTCGATATTTGTAAATAAAACACAGCCATTGGCATCTGATACCGCGAAGCCATGAACACCTGCTGAAAGTTGATTGTTATCAAAACTTGTCGTACCATCAGTCCACAAAATTTCATAAGGTGGGGTGCCACCAGAAATGGTCGCAGTTGCCCCCCCATCATTGCTATCCGCACAACTTACGGCTACCGTTTCGACATTCGCAAGCAGTTCTGCCGGAGAAACAATTTCTACCATATCAACATAACTGCAATTGTTGGCATCCACAATGGTAATGGTATAAACACCATCCGCGAGGTTATTGATATTGGCATTCGTAGCCCCAGTATCCCACATATAATTATAAGGTGGCAATCCGCCTGTTGCAACAACATTGATGCTACCATTATCACTATCATGACAATCGGGTTGATTAACCTCAAAACTGACATCAATGGAGCCACCTTCCCCTATGGAAAATGAAAGCATTGTGTTACAATTTTGAACATCCGTTACTGTCAGGGTATACATTCCAGCAGGCAAACCAGCAACGGTACTACCAACATCTCCGTTACTCCAAGCATAAGTATAAGGCGCTGTTCCTCCACTTACGATAGCCGTAGCACTGCCATCGTTGCCGCCATTGCAAGAAGCAGATTCTGTCGTCACTTCAACGATTAATCCTGTGGCATCATTGATCACAAAATCATGTATAGCGATACAACCGTTGCTATCCGTTACCGTTACATTGTAACTTCCGGCCTCTAAATCTAACAAATTACTTCCTGTCGCTCCATTACTCCAAGCATAGGTATAAGGAAGCATACCGCCACTGACGCTTGCTGTTGCACTACCTTCTTGCCCACCTGCACATAACACATCCGTTGTGGCAAGCTCAATCAAGATTTCTGAGTTGCCTTGAATATTGACAAAACCAACTATTGTACAACCTGCATTATCGGTAACCGTCACGGCATAATTCCCAGCAGATAAATTCTCAGCAGTATCTCCCGTCATGCCATTGCTCCACACGTAAGAAAAAGGAGGTTCGCCATTTAAAGGCGTCACTGTAGCGGTTCCGGTTTCATCCAAAGCACAGGCAACATTGGTATTGGTAAATTGTAATATGATAAATTCTCCATCGGCAATGGTAATTGATTCCACAGCTGAACAGCCATTGGCATCAGCAACTGTAACAATATACTCACCAAATGAAAGATTCGAGATATTTTGCGTTGTTTCCCCATTACTCCAACTGTAACTGTAAGGCGCAGTTCCATTATTTATGGTTGTAAAAATAGAAGCATCGTCACCATCAAAACAGGTTAATTCTGTATTTTGCAATTCGACTTCAAGGGCTGAACCTTCGGTTACTGTTGTATTGGCCATTGCGCTGCAACCATTGGCATCCGTAACCGTAACCGCATAGCTTCCAGCTTCGACATTTTGAAGATTGGCATCTGCGGAACCATTGCTCCAGCTATAGATATAAGGTGCTGTTCCATTTATTATAGTTGTAAAAATAGCAGCATCGCTGGCACCGGAACAACTCGATGCTGTATTTTGTAATTGTACCGCAAGGCCTGCCCCTTCGGTTACCGTTGTATTCGCAATTCCGACACAGCCATTAGCATCCGTAACTGTTACGGCATAGAATCCTGCCTCGACATTTTGAAGATTGGCATCTGTCGAACCATTGCTCCAACTATAAGTATAGGGTGTCACTCCATTTATAATGGTGGTAAAAATGGAAGCATCAGTCGCAGCAAAACAGCTAGATCCTGTCCCTTGCAACTCCACCGCAAGGGCTGCACCTTCGGTTAAAGTTGTTTCAGCAATTCCGGCACAACCATTAGCATCCGTAACCGTTACGGCATAATATCCCGCTCCGACATTTTGAAGGTTGGCCGCCGAAGAACCATTGCTCCAGCTGTAGGTATAAGGTGCCGTTCCACCATTTACCGTACTGTTCACCCCTCCATTATTGGCCGTTGCACAACTGGGCGCAATGCCACTCACGACAACATTTAAGCTATTGCCATCAGGTATATTTACACTTTCTGTATGCTGGCAATTTTGACTATCCGTAATCGTGACGATATAATTTCCAGCAGTAAGATTTTGAATATTTGCTGTTGTTTGTCCATTATTCCAATTGTAATGATACGGCGGTGTGCCTCCCGTTGGCATTGCGGTAACATTACCATCATTGCCATTGGCACAACTTACATTGCCAATGATAAATTGGGATGCTATGATTGCTGGTGCCGTAATTTCCATAGTTTCAATATGGATACAATTATTAAAATCAGTAATGGTAACGGTATAATTTCCGGCGGCTAAATTGGAGACATTTGCCATCGTTTGGCCAGTGTTCCAAGTATAATTATAAGGAGCTGTGCCACCAGTTGCGATTGCGATAATGTTACCATCATTGCCATTGGCACAACTTACATTGCTAACCGTAAATTCAGCATCAATTGCCTCCGGTTCTGCAATTTCAAAGGTCGTAATGTTTGTACAATTATTTAAATCCGAAACCGTCACGGTATAGCTTCCGGCTGCTAGATTTGCATTGTAATATCCCGTTGCACCAGTATTCCACAACAAGGTATAGCCGGGTGCACCACCAGAAACGGACAATAAGGCTGTGCCATCTGCTCCACCGATACAATCCGTATTCGTTGTCGTGACATCTACCGTTATTACCGTTGCTTCGCCAATAGTATAAGTTCCAGCAATCTGGCAATCATGATTATCGGTTATGGTAACCATGTAGGTTCCAGCAGCTTGATTTGACAATATATTTTCGGATGCACCATTCCCCCAACTATACGTGTAAGGTGGTGTGCCTCCTGCGGGAATTGCTGTCAATGTTCCGTCCGTACCATTATAACAAGAAACCGATTCTGCTTCAAAAGCAACGGACAAGGCAACAGGTGTGTTTAATGTTACAAAAACACTGGTTTCACAATTATTATTATCAAATAAGGTGATAGCGTATCCGCCAGCAGCAAGATTATCTGCAGTGGCCGTTGTTAACCCATTACTCCATTGGTAAGTATAAGGTAATGTGCCTCCTGTAGCTTGCAGTGTAATGGAACCATCTTCACTACCAAAACAAAGTGGATCAGTTGCTTCCGCATCCAATTCCAACAAGATTGGTTCTTCTAAAGTAAAAGAGGCTGTTCCTGTACATTGCAAAGTATTCGTTACCGTAACCTGATATGTTCCGGCCGTTACATTTTCGAGCATCGCCCCACTTTGGCCATTGTTCCATTCAAAGGAAAGTTCGCCATTATTATTTTGCAATAACAAAGCTCCATCATTACCCGCAAAACAACTTGGCTCAACGGCCGTTTCCAAAACGGCAACCGGATTGGCCACAAATTCATACTGGATAATATTAGACTTTATCGCGTACTCACAATTGCTTCTTCTAGCACATCTTATAAAGTAAGTATTCTGTGTAATTGATATTGCTTCATAACTACTTGCTGTTGCCCCCGCAATTACTGTCCATGCCGGATTATTTATATCAAAAGGAATATTTTCAAAACTTTGGTACCAAGTATAAATCAGTTCTCCTTGCCCCCCGGATGGAAATTCATTGTTGTAAATATCCGCATCACCAACCGTTCCTTCACAAAAAATTTGGTTTTGGCCAATGATGCCACCATTGGTATCCGCACGACAAGTATACAAGCCAGCATCCAAATTAAAATCATCAGGGTCTAAAGAGCTTACCGTAAAGATAGCCGTTCTTCCGGTATTGGGATCGACATCACTATCCAAATAGTTTGCCCCATTTTGAAACAGGGTAAATTTGAAATCGTCGGGTTGTTCAAAACTCAAAAAATAAGTTCCCGGCGCAACGCCTTCAAAAACATAATCCCCATCGCTGCCTGTTTCCAAAGTAGCTATTACAACATCATCACTTGTAGCAGCAAGGCCGTCCACTCCGGAATCAATTAATTGTATTGGAATTTCCGGAATCCCCGGCTCTCCAAAATCTTGTTGGCCATTTATATTATAATCTTCCCAAACAAAATTGCCAATATTAATTGGGCGATACATTCCTGCATCAAGGTTGCTGATACAAGTACCGTAGTCCAGATTTAAAATTTGGGATTGTCCGTTTTCAATATCACTATCTATATTTTCATTTCCATTATTGGCAATGGTAAAAACATAAGTCTCTGGGAAAGTATAAGTACAAGAATAATCTCCTGCGGGCAAATCATCTATACGATAGAAGCCATTGGGATCACTATATAAATTGCGATTCACAACATTTCCATCATCGGAAAGTCCGCTTAAAGTAATTGCTTGATAAGGGATGCCTTCTTCCCCAGCTTCCCGCAATCCATTTCCGTTGCGATCATGCCAAAGGCGACCCTCTACTTTTGCAGGATTTTGCAACAAAGTATTTGCAACACAATTACAACCACTATTATCCGTAATGGTAATCTGATAAAATCCAGCTGTTAAATTATAAGCTTCAGACCCCGTTAGGCCATTAGACCATTGGTAGGAAAATGGCCCGTTCTGGCCTGTAGCCAAAACGCTAATTGAACCATCATTTTCATCAAAAGCACTGATGTGTAAACCACCATAATTTGAGGTAATATTTGCACCGCAAGAAAGCCCTCCAGGTGCTTCAAGTGAAATGGTTTCGGTCGCAGAACATCCTTGATAATTGGTAACCGTAACCGTATAGCTCCCAGCGGAAAGATTGGACTGATTCTGATTATTCGATCCATTGCTCCATGCATAGGTTAATCCAAGTGTTTCCCCAAAAGTTGTTAGATTTATGGCACCACCATTTCCTTCGCAGGTAACCGGTTCGTCCATTTGAAGATCAAGGAAGATTCCGGTACGATATTCTTTCGTTACGATATTGGTTTCTCCGACAAATTCGGTACAACCGCTTCGTCTAGCACATCGGATAAAATAAGTCGTTTGATAAATTGGTGGTGGGTCGTAGCTGGCACCGTTCGCTCCGGGAATGATCGTCCAGCTATTGAGGTCATTGGAATAAATAGTTGTGGAAAGCCAAAGGTATTCAATTGCTCCGAAACCTCCTGTAGGGAGGCCGCTGCTCTGTATGATCGCTGGATCAATATCAGGTGTACAGAGAATTTCATCGCCGACGACACCTCCTCCCGTAACAACATTATTACATGTTGATTGAGATAGTCTAAAATCATCGGAAAAGTTTTTTATACTTTCGGCATGAGCTGCCCCCGATAATAGCCATAGGAAAATTGAGAGATATACAACAGATATATCAAACCGATTTTTGTCAGGAATGAACATAGCACAAAAGAATTACTCGGAATAGATACTATCGGGGATGGGTATCATTCCGAAATGTCCGGAAAAAAATGCTTTGGACAAGATAGACTTATCCATTAAATTTTAATATCGGGATTGGGAGATATATAATGCTAAGTAAAGAGTAGGAAACTGGTGTTTGTTGCTAAAATGGGGGTAAAACCTTCTTGATAAAGAACAAGAGCATGTTGTTTCAAGCGGTAATATACGCCTTTTATGGGAAATGGTAAAGAAAATGTAACTATCTTTTTAATTATTTTCATCCGGCTGTCTTAGCTCAAATACTACCAATGTTATAGTATTTCTGGTGTATCCTAGCATTTTCAAGGAAGATATCCTGTCACACTGTTTGTATTTTGGGTTAGCAATTCACATAATTACAATGCTTGAAATTTATCATTAATAACATCACTTTCTATGAGTTCCTTTATACTCCTTGTATACACAACGCATTTAATTCCGTACAATAATCTTATGTTTACTCTTAATAATTTTTTCATAATCCCTGATAATACGCTTTAGGCCAGCCTGATCTTTTTTACTTTTTGCATACGGTAGCGCTTCTTCAAAATAAACACAAGCATCTTTCAAACCGGCCCTTTTATCGGCATCCGATTCTTTTTTCAAGGCAGCATTGGCCACAGCATAACCTTTATTTTTATAACTCATAATAAGCAATCTGTGTCCCATATCCGTTGGGTGATACTCCAGTCCTTGTTTGTAGTCTTCAATGTAGCGATCATCCGTATCTAACTTTTCCCAAGCGTCAATTGTGGTTTTAAAATCCTGCGGTGTCTCACAAGTATTTTCTTCCGGAATATCTGTCATCACGATACTTTCCGTTTCAAAGATTTCCCAAGGAATCGGGCAATCCATCAGTTGCCAAGCGGGGTTATAGGGTATATGTGTATTGGCAAAACTCCGAGGTGGTGTAAGAAACCAGTGGTCATTAAATTTTTTGGTAAAAGCTAACTTTTTTCCCTGCCTGTCCTTAGCCGGACACGTCAGGCAGGCTTTTTTCCGACCAATAGTGCCTGCCCCCCAAGTCGCATCTATAAGGTGCCATTTGTCATCAATCCAAACGGCATTCCAAGCATGGCCCGTTCCCGGTATCTCGATACCATTTCGCCCCCGCAACCTTTTAGACCATCCCGCAACAAAATGACAGCGGATGGAAGCCAGCTCACACATGTTTTTAAATAACAAGGCATAGCCATGACAGACCGCTTTCCTGCTTCTTAAGACCCTTGCCACATCTTCCTGATCGGGTCTGTCTTTTGAGTTGAGTGCCGCAACGTCATAAGCGACATTATCCGCCAGCCAAACATAAAAAGCCCTCACTTTTTCAAAGTCATTTTCCGCCGGTTCAATGAGGTATGCTGTTAGTTTTTCCAAGGAGTGTCGCAACTTGGTAGGCGCTTTCCTAGCGTGTTCGTCTATTTTACTATAGTCATGATTGGCAAGTACTTGTGGAATCGTTATGGCGAAAAGAGAAAAGGAAAGCAATGAGATTTTCAGGAAGTTTGTCATAATAGAATATATTTTTTTAGAAAAGGTAATTATATCAAAATTCAAGCAAAATACAAAAATATTATGATAGCCTTTCATATTAAACTATATTGTGAACAATAACATATATAATAACCAAAAAGTTTGCATTACCTAAACGATGCAGCCAAACATTTTATTTTTACGGAATCTTATCATACTATGCATTCAAAACAGAAAAAACAGCATCAATGAGAAATCAATATTATTTACTCTTCGTTTTTACCTTCATTTTCACCAATCTGGCTTTCGCCCAATCCCACTTCCCTACCCTTTTATCTGAAAGGGAGCAGGCAGAAGTAATCGACGATATTTTGGAAGACCGACTCGACAATCTTTTACCACAGCTCATGCGACGAGAAGGCATCGACATGTGGATTTTGATTTCTAGGGAGTACAACGAAGACCCCGTGATGAAGACTATCCTTCCGGCAACTTGGCTCTCTGCCCGCCGACGAACTATTATGGTTTTTTATGACAAAGGCAAAGAAGAAGGCATCGACAAAATTGCTATTGCCCGCTACTCTGTGGGGAAACTACTGAAGGGAGAATGGAATATTGATGTTTATCCCGACCAGTGGGAAGCCCTGATGGAAATTATCAAAGATCGTAATCCTGAAAAAATTGGCTTGAATTTCTCCAAAGACTTTGCCCTTGCGGATGGCTTGGTACATACGGAACAGCAGACCTTTATGAAAAAATTGCCGGAAGCGTTTAAGGATAAAGTGGTATCAGCGGAGAAGCTGGCCATTGCTTGGCTAGAAACTCGCACCGCCAAAGAACTCGAAATCTACCCGATGATTTGTCATTTTGGTCACCTCATCTTGCAAGAAGGGCTTTCTGAAAAACACATTCATCCTGGCATCACAACTACCGATGATGTGGTTTGGGCCTTGCGGCAACTGGTAAGCGATTACGGGCTCAAAACTTGGTTTCATCCTTCAGTTTCTATCCAACGGGCTGATAGGGGAAATGAAGAATTTTTGCGTTCCTTTTCCAGAAGGCCAGAACAGGATGTTATCCGCCCGGGCGATTTACTCCATGTTGATTTTGGCATTACCTACCTTCGTTTGAACACGGATCAACAACAACATTTTTACGTTTTGCGACAGGGAGAGCAAACAGTTCCTAAAGGACTACAAAAAGCTTTTGAGAACGGGAAGAAACTTCAGGACATCCTCACTTCCCAATTCCAAACGGGTAAAAGTGGCAACGAAATTTTGAAGGATGCCCTTTCAAAAGCAGAACAAGAAAATATTATTGCATCCATCTACACTCACCCTATTGGGTTGCATGGTCATGCCGCAGGGCCAACGATCGGCATGTGGGATCAGCAACAGGGCGTAAAAGGGAAAGGAGATTACCCGCTTTATCCTAATACTTGCTACTCTATAGAACTTTTTGCTGCGACGGAAGTTCCGGAATGGGGCAAACTTGTGCGTATTATGTTAGAGGAAGATGGTGTTTATTTTCAGGACAAGTTTGAATTTCTAGATGGTAGGCAAGAAGAGATTTTCACCATACCGAGGAAGTAATTCATGGATTTTTTAAGGCTAAAAAATGATGTCTCTTTTGGCATTATAAACTTAAGTGCCCCCTAAATAATTTATGATTATTACAAAAATGGTATCCCTTTTGGAGTTATAAGGGATCTGGCAAAAAATAAGCTACCCATCTTGACCGCTTCTTTTGCCTCCATACTGCGTTACAAAAATCCTCATTTAGCCCTGCTAAACTCCGGTTTTTGCGCCTTGTCTGGAAACAAAATAAT
>JAHDGC010000144.1 GCA_020627865.1 Saprospiraceae bacterium
CAACAGGTTTACGGGAAGGCGCTGTTGTAATTGGAGATCATACTGTTGGGGCAACGATCCTTAATGCAACGGCCGATAATGAATTTCTAACTCGTTTTTCAGGTGGATATAAATTATATTCCGATACTAGTTTAATGGCTGGTGTAACGCTAGCGGCAGGTGCGGGCGCATGGGCTTCCGTTTCGGATGTGCATAAAAAAGAAAACTTCAAGGATTTGAACAAGCAAGAAGTTTTGGCAAAAATTGCGGAGCTTCCGGTTACGGAATGGAATTATATTGCGCAAGAAGATGATGTTCGTCATATTGGCCCGATGGCGCAAGATTTTCATGAAGCTTTTCAGCTTTCAGGTGCGGACGATAGAACTATCACGACTTCTGATATTGATGGGGTGAATATGGTGGCTATTCAGGCATTGTATGAAAGGGTTTTGGATTTAGAAAAACAAAATACAATATTGCGTGCAAACATTGTTGAAAAAGATGAAAAAATTGCCGAACTGAAGACGGATTTTACGGCAGAATTAAATACGATAAAATTATTATTAAAAGCAAACGGAATAGAAGCGTCTACTGCTCGAAAGTAGATGCAAGATGAAAAGGAATGTTTTTTATTTTCAACTAAAAAATAAATTATGCATAATATTAGGCTATATAATATGTGTGCTTGGCCTCGATTTGTTTCCGTTTTTGCTTTGCTTTTATTCGGGGCGCCTTGGGGCTTTTCCCAGTACGAAGTAAAATTTTTTGCTGATCCTGATTTGGAAGTGGGTATCATTGAGCATGTGAACAGTTGGGATACAGAAGTGAAAATATGTGCCGATGTAGAAAATGATGGAACGATCAACATTGGAGATTTTAAGAACCTTCACTTTAGCGGAACAAATTGGACAAGTACACCAACATCAAAAGTTAGTGGAAATGGATTCTTAGTTTTTCAGTCGGATGCTTGCAATCCGACAGTCGAGCAGACCCTTGATGGAGGTGGTTGTGATAACAGCACAATTGATCGGATTGAATTGAATAATACCAATAATGTTCGATTGGTCGGTAGTAGTTTGCGGGTTGCTTCCGTGTTTAAAATGGGGTTAGGGCATTTATTGTTAGATCAACAGAATATTTGTTTCAATGATACGACAGGGGTTGTGGGTTTTTGTGAAAACTCCTACATTGTAACCAGTTCGACTTCTTCTACTTCTGGTTTGATCAAACGAACCGTTAATCCCGGCCCACCACAAACATTTCCTGTTGGGACAATGCTTGGAGATTATACGCCCGTTCGAATTATCAATAATGGGATGCCGAAGGAATTTAGTGTTCGGGTACTTGATGGTGTTTATACGGAAGGGTTAACGGGTTCTTTGCGGGATAGGCAAACGGTTAATAAAACATGGGAAATTAAGGAGGATAGTCCCGGAGGGGCTAATGTTGTTTTGCTCCTGCAATATAACGAGACTTCGGAGGGCAGTGATTTTTTACGAGCAGATAGTTATATTGCCCGCTATGTCGGAACTGTTGGCAATACAGATGGTGGAGAGGTATCTGATTCTAAGTGGGACTATGGTTCTGCTTTGTGTCTTCCGACCAACAATGGGAATTCTAGTTGTGTAGGTTCTAGCTTTTCGGCGCCCGTTGCCAGTTATGAGAAAGCAAGAGTTGGCCTAACCGATTTTACAAACTATACTTTATATACCATTGCGAATTGTGCAAAAACTGCCCTTCCTGTAGAAATGTTATACTTTGATGGTAAAATCCAAAAGGATTGCTCCGTTCATTTTGAGTGGGCAACCGCTACGGAAATTAACAGTAGCCACTTCGAGGTGGAGCATTCTGTCGATGGGGTAGATTTTACCAAGATCGGGGAAGTAAAATCTGCTGGAGATAGTGAGTCAAGGGAAGTATATTATTTCGATTACCCAAAAGTTGAACTGTCTAATTATTACCGCCTGAAAATCGTGGATAAAGATGACTCTTACAGGTATTCCAATGTTGTCATTTTACATAATGAGTGCTTCGAAGGCAGCGAAATTGTCAATGTGTATCCTAATCCTGCTCCGCCTAATCTGGGAGAAATTAATATAGATTATTTTTCTAGTGAAAATACGACCGCCTCTATTATCATCCTGAATTTGTTGGGACAGGTGGTTTATAAACAGGATGTGAATGTTATGGATGGTATAAATCGTTTGAAGGCAAATACTGAAGGGCTGGAAGGCGCACATTATATGATTTATATCAAAACAGAAAGTTACATCTCTTCCATGAAGAAAGTTGCTATAGAGCAATAAAGATAATTACAATCTCTTATAATTTTAATGCTAAAAGCTGTTGGTTGATTCGTTAGCCAACGGCTTTTTTATTTTTTTACTAAAATAAATAATATTATATTTTTTTGATGAAAACTTAATCTGTAACGTTTACGTTATATATTTGGAATCGAAGTGACTTTTGGGGATGGAATGCCAATACATTTATATAACACACAGAATTAAAATGCAAAAATTAATTAAAATACTATTCCTAGCCGTAATTTTATTTACTGGCACCTCCTGTTTTGAAATTTTAGAAGAAATTAACGTGAAAAAAGACGGGTCAGGTACGGCAAGCTTAAAAATAGATTTAAGTGCAAGCAAGGAAAATCTCTCCGGATATATGGAAATGGACGAGGTAAAAGGAATAAGAGTGCCCAAAAAAGCTGAAATTGATCGGGAGATTGCCCGCGTTAAGGATATTATTGCCAATGTGGAAGGGATGTCGAATATCGAAACCAGTATGGATTATGAGAATTTCATTTTTCGCTTATCTGGTAATTTCAAAGATTTAGCGTCGGTAAATCTAGCCATCAATACTGCTGCTGAGGCAATGAACAAATCGCCTTATCCTACCGTAAAAGAAGATAATTTCTTACTAGAAGATAAGATTTTCTATCGGCTTTTTAATTATCCGCTCAATACACAGGTATACGAAAAACTGGGTACGATGGAACGCTTTGTGATGGAATCTGCCAAAATGGTCAGTATCTTCCGTTTTGAGGATAATATCTTGGATTTTTCCAACAGAGATGCCCGTATTTCTCCAAATCTGACCGCTATCCTTATGGAAAGTACCATAGCTGACCTGATCAAAGGGACGAAAACAATGGAAAATACAATCGAGTTGGAATAATCTGTTTTAGGCAAAATAAAGTTAATAAATGCGCATTTTGACTAAATATTTTTTCATTAGACAAGCCTGCCTGCTTGACCTGTCTGCGTGTACACTTGTACAGGCAGGCGCAGTATCATGGAAAAAGATGACGTCACCATGGGTAATTTATTATTTTAATTTGCCTTAATCGAGGTTAAAAAGTGATTTTCTGCGCTGAAATTAATTTTTAGTAAAAGCTACACAGGATGAATTTAGTGATCGAGAGCCGATAAAGTGCGAACCAATCATTAATGGCCAATCACTTTTCGACACCGCTTGCGGTATAATTTTGTCGATAGTCGCTAGACAATGGTCGATGGGAAATGTGCATATGAAAATCTTTTTATACTTTTGCACCTCATTATTCCCTCATTCCTTACCCAAAGAAACACAGCTTGTTGGGCATATTTGATATTAAAGTTACAGTGTGAAATTAATTTATCTGTATTTTTTCATAATAAATTTTATTTTAAGATTGCTTCTGCGTAAGCAACCCCTTTGGGGATGAAGGGGGAGTGAGAGCAATTATTTTTTTTAAAACAAAAAATTAAAACCATTTTAAATGAGACAGTTGTTTATTATATTTTTATCCCTGCTTTTTATACAAAGCCCTACTATTGCCCAAAGTTTGGAGCAATATATTTCCAAGGATGCCGTAGTTGTCATGAAAGTTGACCCACAGCGGATTGCGCAAAAAGTAAACTTTGAAGACATCAAGAAAATGGATTTCTTCGAATCTATGCTGGATGGCATTACCGGGGACATGGATAAGGAAACCGGCAGTGTGATTACAGGAGCCTTAAAATCTCCTGAAAAGTATGGTATGAATCTGAACGTACCTTATTATGTGACCTTTGAATCCGATCAAAAAAATTCTAAGGTGAGTTTCCTCATGAATTTGTCTAGTAGTGGGCAATTTGAAAAGCTCTTGAAAGGTCAGATGGCAGAGATAGAATCGGCAAAATTTGTAGAGGATAATGCCGTGAAAAGTTGGCAGGTAGAAGGCGGGGCAATTTCTTGGAAAGGGAATGTCGCGCAAATAATCGGTATAAATGTGGAACGGGATTCTGTGGAGCATGCAACAGATGATGCTTTTCATGCGGCTAAAAAAAGCTATCTCAAAGCGGCCTTGGCCAGTGGATACGATGCCAAAATATCCCAATCCATCTTGAGCCATGCTAATTATAAGCAGTCTGCTGCCTATCCACATGACATTAACCTTTGGATGGATTACGGCTATGTGAGTTCACTCTCTTCAAATGAAGGTATGGAAAGTTTGGCGATGATGGGTATGGGAGGCTATGCTGAAAAAATGGCCGGTCTGAATAAAGACTCCTACTGGTTGATGGGGACAGATTTTAAAAATGGAAAGATGGACATTGATAGTAAAATGTACATGGGCAAGGAGATGGCAAAAATCTACCAGAAGTCAACGGAAAGGGTTTTCAATAAAAGAATGGCCCGCTATATTCCGAAAGAAAACCTGATGGGTTTTTTCTCTATGGGTTTAAATATTGAAGGCATGATAGCGGCTTTTAAGGAACTCTTCGATCCTAAAAATGAATCCATGCCTTTTATGGAAGGTATGGCCGTAGGGGCATTACAGGGTATGGGTGTGGATATGACAGCGAATGAGGTGTACCAGTTGTTTCCCGGCGACATGATTATGGCGGTAACGGGTATGGAAAAATTTACGGGGAAAACAATGGTTACGGATTACGATGAGAACTTTAATCCGATTGAAATAGAGAAGGAAGTTACGCAGGAGTTGCCACTTTTTACAATGATGATGTCTTATACCGATGAGGAAAATCTTAAACAGATTCTTGATCTGGCTAAAAATATGCTGGGTTTTGAACAGGGAAATGGCTTCATGTCTACGACTATTCCGAACATGCCTATGAAAATGTACATGGCGCATGAAAAAGGGGTGTTCTTTGTTAGTAACGATGAAAACTTGATTAAGAAGAAACGGAAAAAGGGGTTCTCTAGAGGAAAACGAATGAGCAAGGCGCAGTGCAAAATGTTGTTGGAGAAGGCCTCCGTATTTTTCTGGGATGTTCCTAAAACAGTTGATGTTGTCAAGGGAATGGATATGCCGATGCCGGGTATGGATGGCCTTTTGAGAACCACGAAGGAAACTTTTTCTAACTTCACGATGACAATGGACAAGGTGACGGGAAACGTGATGGATTCAAAAATGTCCTTGAACTTTGAGGATAAAAATAAGAACTCGCTGACCCAGTTCTTTAATTTTGTAAATGAAATGTATTTGACGGGAGGGCAGTCTTTGTAATAATTTGTTCTGTTGATTTTGAAAAAAAACGTAGGGACAAGGCATGCCTTGTCCCTACGTTTTTGCCCTTTTCTTTCCAAAACCATCAGTAAATCTCGAATTTTCCGCAAAAGAAACCCACTTTTCTATCCCAAATCCTTATTTTTGAGTTAATAAATAAGACAAACATGCTTAGAGTCGGTGTATTTGGTGCAGGACACCTCGGAAAAATTCATATAAAATGTCTTCAGGAATTGGAGGCTTCTTACAAATTAGTCGGTTTTTATGATCCAGATGAGGACGTGGCGCGTGAAGCGGCTCGAAATCTTGGTGTTTTCCGGTTTTATGATTTTGAAAGATTGCTGGAAGCCGTCGATGTGGTGGATATTGTTACCCCAACAGTTACCCATTTTGCTATTGCAGCCAAAGCCATCCGTAAGGGCAAACACGTTTTTATCGAGAAACCTATCGCGAAGTCTGTTTCGGAAGCGAGAGAACTCGTACAACTCAGTAGGAATTATACTTCAAAAGTACAGATAGGCCATGTCGAACGTTTCAACCCTGCTTTTCTGGCGCTTAATCAGGTTGAGTTGCATCCGATGTTTATTGAAGGACATCGCTTGGCGACTTTCAACCCTAGGGGGACGGATGTTTCTGTCGTATTGGATTTGATGATCCATGATCTGGATATCATCTTGAGTATCGTTAAGGCTCCTATATTGAGCATTGATGCTAGTGGTGTTGCTGTGGTGAGTAATTCGCCAGACATCGCCAATGCTCGGATTACTTTTGCGAACGGCTGTGTGGCTAACCTTACGGCAAGTCGGATTTCTATGAAACAGATGCGGAAACTTCGTATTTTTCAGAAAAACGCCTACATCAGTCTGGATTTCTTGAAGAAAGAAACCCAGATCGTGAAAATCAGTGATAAACCCAATGAACAACAATCCCACCAAATGGAGCTGGATACTGCTGCTGGCAAGAAGTTTATTCAGGTGGAGATGCCAGAAGCTCCAGAGGTGAATGCCATTAAAATGGAACTGAAATCATTGGCAGATAGTATTCTGCATAATACGCCAGTTACGGTTTCTGCCAAAGATGGTTATGCTGCCTTGAAACTGGCAGAACAAATTGTCGAGGCCATTAAGCAACAACAGTTCAGCCAGTTAGATCTGATGAGGAAATAAAATCTAACTCTTTGACAAAAATCGTGGCCAGCAGAGGTCAATTGAAAATTGACCGAAAAAAATCATGAAAATCAAGTGAATCACATGAACCTGCCTGACAAGGTCACGCAGGCAGGTCATGGTTCAGACATTCGCGAAAATCATCAAATACTTTTTATAATTTTTCCTCAAAAAATATATACTCATTCAAAACCACGGCTATGTCCAAATCTTCTTATACTACTTTTTTAATTTTATGCGTTATATCACTTGTTTATTCGGCTTGTACCAGTAAGGAGGAAGAACCTGCCTTTATTTATGTCGATTCCTTTAATATTGTCGGAACCACCCACAATATAAAATATGTAGAAATTTTGTTGGATAATGCAGAGTTTATAGGGGCTTATCCGGTTCCGGGACTTATTCCTATTGTCGATCACAATGGTTTTCGGACAACGATTACGCTGAGTGCTGGGATCCAAGAAAACGGTATTTCAAGCACCCCGCAAATTTATCCATTTTATACTTCGCATG
This sequence comes from Saprospiraceae bacterium, assembly GCA_020627865.1. Lineage (GTDB taxonomy): Bacteria > Bacteroidota > Bacteroidia > Chitinophagales > Saprospiraceae > JAHDGC01. The sequence continues at coordinate 7,159 of JAHDGC010000144.1, forward strand.
AAGAACAAATTCGATTGGAAGCAGGAAAAATTGATACCATATCTCCCGTAATTTCTTACAAATCAACGGCTGCCTTTTCTGGTGATCTAGAGTTTGTGCTCGATCTGGACGGTAATCCGAATACTACGATCATCAATGGAAATATTTGTAGTGGAGATAGTCCATTTGGAACGGGTTCTATTGCATTGAATCGTACGGATTCTGTTATTATTGAGGCATCTTATGAAATCTCGGGATTGAAAAATGCAGAGAACAATAATCCGGCAGCTTTTATAGAGATGGATTATTTGACGGATTTGAGTTTTCAGGTAGGTTTGATTGGGGTGTTGGGAAGCGTAGAGTCTAATCCTGTTTTTCCCTTCGGGGTGAATCCTAATTCAGAATGGAATAAAATTTACTTCAATATTACACCGGATTTGGTGAATACAGATTTTGAAGATTTCAGAATAGTGATCTTTGCCAGTCTTCCTAGTGATATGGAAGAAGGATCGATCTGCCTGAGAAGAATGTCTGTTGTGCATTTTAAACCTTAATTTTTACTTGAAAATACATGTACCTATCAGAAAGCATAAGTGGGGAGTTTACCCGAGGGGTTGGTAAAAAACAGCGGAAGAGCATGATGCGGCTCCGGCGCAGGGATATGTTTTTTTACAATATTGCGGATCTCCTTACGGCAATGCTGGCTTGGGCTTGTTTTTTTGCCTATAGGAAAAGGGTAGAGGGCTACGACTTTTCTTGGGAAATTTTGCTAGAGGATCGAAATTTCTGGTACGGGATTATCATTATTCCAATCGGTTGGGTTCTGTTTTATGCCCTTTTCGATAAATACAAGGATATTTATCGCCTTTCCAGAGTGTCAGCTTTAGCCCGAACTTTTTTCCTGAGTTTTGTAGGGGTTACCTTCCTGTTCTTTACTTTATTACAAGATGACATTGTTCCCAATCAGGCTTCTTATTCCAGAAGCTTTTTCCATCTTTTTGCCTACCAGTTTCTTTTTACTGCTGCCGCTCGGATGATTATTCTGACTTGGGCGAGTCTACGCCTGAAATCCGGCATGATCTCATACAATACGCTGCTCATTGGTGGGAATGAAAATGCCCTGAATCTTTATCAGGAAATTACCGGAAGGGAAAAAGGATTGGGGAATCATTTTGTTGGTTTTATTGATACCAATGAGCAAAAACGTAAAGAACTTGTTAAGTATATGCCTTGTTTGGGAGATGTGAAGGATTTGGCAACAGTGATCAAAAATGAAGAAGTCGAAGAGGCCATCATCGCCATAGAAAGTTCAGAGCATAACCGGCTCCGAGAAATCATGAATGTCCTTTTTGATTTTGATGAGAAAGTGCTGGTGAAAATTATCCCAGATATGTATGACATCATGCTGGGGAATGTGAAAATGAACGCAGTATACGGCGCAGTCCTAATTGAGATTGAACAAAACCTGATGCCGCGGTGGGAAAAGTTGTTGAAACGTGTAATTGATGTTGGAGTTTCTCTATCCTTTTTGATTTTGCTTATGCCTATCTTCATTTATGTTTACTTTCGGGTAAAATTTTCGTCGGAAGGCCCCGTGTTTTATAAACAGGAAAGAATTGGTTTTAATGGAAAACCATTTAACATCATCAAGTTTCGCTCGATGTATATTGATGCAGAATCAAGCGGGCCACAATTATCTCAGGGCAATGATTCCAGAATTACGCCTTGGGGATTGACGATGCGAAAATGGCGACTCGATGAATTGCCTCAATTTTGGAATGTGCTTATCGGAGAAATGTCCCTCGTTGGTCCAAGGCCGGAGCGGCAATTTTATATCGACCAGATTGTCCAAAAAGCACCACATTACAAACACTTACTTAAGGTCAGGCCAGGCATAACATCATGGGGGCAAGTAAAATATGGTTATGCTTCCAATGTGGATGAAATGGTGCAACGGCTTAAATTTGATATTCTCTATATCGAAAACATGTCGCTCGCCCTTGATTTTAAAATCATGATCTATACCGTTTTGGTATTGCTCCAAGGGAAGGGGAAATAGTAACCAACTAATTCATGCGATGAAAAAATACCAGTTTATGCCACGCAATCCGGTCCCATGTTGCTCTATGAAGGCAATATGCATCCGAAATTCAATGAAGGTTCTCCGAATACACATATTCGAAATGGGGTAGGGCAAATTTCTGAGCACGAGTTAGTTTTTGCCATATCAAAACAAAAGGTCAACCTGTTTGATTTTGCCATGCTATTCTATGAAGGTTTGGGCTGTGACAATGCCTTATATCTTGATGGTTTCATTAGAGGTCAATTGAAAATTGACGGATAGAAATCATGATAATCTATTAATCAAGAAAACCTGCCTTCCTGTGTCTTGCAGGCAGGTCATGGTTCAGACTTTTACTTACTTCAATTTTACCTTTAAAAATTGCCAATACTAATTTTATAAGAAAACCCTACATTGTCAGACCCTGCTCTGTTAAAAATTTAGCAGTATGCTAATAAAAAAGAACTGCTGTGTCTGACATCTGTCAGCGAAGCGATCTGATATCTACACCGAAGATGTTAGGTTACCAGTTATTTAAACTTATATATTTATTCTCTTGTTGCTTTTTATTTTTCTTCCCCACCTTCTGGCCCATAAAAAATAACCCAAGTCGCAAAATCGTCACTAAAATCCTCAAAACGATGCTCCACTTTTGCTGGAACAAACAAGAAGTCTCCTGCTTTAAATGGCTTCCGCTCTCCACCACAGTAAAAAATACCGATTCCACTGATAACAACATAAATTTCATCCCGGCTATGCGGTTGCTGCAAATCTATTTTTTCCGGTTTATAATATTCTAATTGCATCGTGCCATGCTGGAACAATTCCACAAACGGCTTTTCTTGTTTAGATAAAGCTGCCAATCCTTCTGCTGGTGTAATCTTGAATTTTTTCATGCTTTTTTCAAATATTTATAAGTAATTATTTCTGTTCACATAACACTATTTTAAATGTAATTCTGACAATTCTTAAGTCTTAATGCATTAAAATTGCAGTAGAAAAATAGAAAAATTGTTGATACTGATTTTTATATGGAGCCTCCTTGATTTCATCCCATAGCGCCTGTTAAAATGTAACAAACATTTATTATTTATTTGTAGTGTTTTTGCATAGAAATTTATTATTTTTATACTATATTTACCCTTGTGTTAATATAAGCAGATTCCCAAATTGGGGAGACTATTCCCACTGTGGGAACATTTTCGCGGCTTTGCCTGTCATAACTTATTGGAATTCAGTTATATATGTTTTTGGCACAAAATTTACATATTAGTAGGTATAGGTCATTAAAGAATTTACCTATTTAACTTGATAAATTTGATTCACCGTTGCCGATGACCATATAAACTAAATTTATTAGAGAGAGAAACAATAATGTTAAGGCAATCCAAGAAAATTTTAAAACCTATCCAGTTTTAATTAAGAATAACTTTGCAAGGGTGAATTTTTCTCCTGTAGCTGCTAACCAAACTTGGTTAGTAGCACAGTGAGAAAATAAGTCGAAAAATATAGATTAAACTTCCTTTCTTTTCATTTTTTCCCTATAAATAATAATGTCTTCAACAGGTATCTTATTACCCTGATTTGCTATATATATTAGCTACAGCATAATACTTATCATAAATTTAGCCAAATTTCTAATAGGCTCTTACTTTTTCCTTGACTCCTTTCGTACCTTTATCGAGCATTTATAAAAATAAAGCTTGACGTATGCCAAATCTAAAATTAATACTATTTAGTATTGTCAGTATGCTCATTGGGTTATCAATCCATCTGAATGATTCTGGAGCTACAGAACCCGTTACAGCACATGAAGTAACAACAAAACAGTATTGCGGTACAAATTTAATACATAATAATAGTTTAAAAAATAAAATATATAAAAATCATCACGAAGTACTTGAAAAAAACTACGCTCAAACTGCTGCAAGAGGTTTCTATTCCCAAAGAACGACGAACTACATTTTACCCGTTGTATTCCATGTTATTCATCAAAACGGTACGGAAAATATTTCGGATGCGCTCGTGACTACAGGTTTGCAACACCTTAATGCTGCTTTTGCCAATACAGGCTACTACGACCAAAATACCGGTGTAGATACCGACATCCAATTTTGTTTAGCCAAAAGAGGACCGGATGGCAATGTGACCACCGGTATAAACCGTGTCGAAAATGCTTTGACAAGCATGACTTTGGAAACAGAAGATGACAACCTCAAGGATCTTATCCGTTGGAACCCGCAAGAGTATATTAATATTTGGATTGTCGACGAAATCTGTAGTAATGTTGTAGGTTGTGGTGTGGCTGGGTATGCCTATTTCCCGAGTTCACATGGCAACCCAGAAGATGGCTTGGTGGTCGAGGCACGCTGGGTGGGTTCTAGTCCGTCCAACTCTTCAGTTTTGGCACATGAAATCGGACACTATCTTGGCTTGTATC
>JAHDGC010000145.1 GCA_020627865.1 Saprospiraceae bacterium
ACTACAAGAAATGAGTAAAAACAGAAAAAACGGGAATGGATTGTTGGCTTTCGCCCCTATTTTTCCAAAAAACAACAATAACCAACTAGCTAATATTTCCAGAAATGATCTGAGCTTCCTTTTTTTCAATCAAACAGAAGTCGAAACCATTCGTAAAATACTTGAAAGTCCGGATGAGCCTTTAGTAGGTAAAGACGCGACTAAGGAAAACTTCTTCCAACAAGCTTCCCAGAAAAACATCCTCCACTTTGCCACTCATGGTGTATTGAATGATGAAAATTCAGAATACTCTTTCATTGCTTTTAGTCCAGAAGGAAAAGATGTAGATCATAGCAGGCTTTATGTCAGGGAACTCTATAATATGCGGCTACAAGCGGCACTGGTCACATTGAGTGCTTGCGAAACCGGCTTAGGCGAACTACAAAGGGGAGAAGGCATCATCAGTATGGCCCGAGGGTTTTCTTACGCGGGTGCACAATCTATCCTCACGACACTTTGGGCTGTCAATGATGAATCTACCAGCGAGATCATGATGGGATTTTATAAAAACTTGAAAAGTGGGTTGACGAAAGACAAGGCCTTGCATGAAGCAAAAAGTCATTTTTTTGACCAACAGAAAGATCATTTTGATGCGCAGCCGTTTTATTGGGCGGCTTATATTCCGATCGGGAATATGGAAGCGTTATATCATAATCATAGTTTTGATTGGAGGTTATTATGGGTTGGTGGCGTTGTGGTTTTTCTTTGTTTACTATTTATAAAAAGAGTAAGAAGGGCATAATTTATAACAAAATATTTTTGGTCATTCTATATTTCTGGTATCTTTGGATTGAATAGCTTATTCCAAAAATAATACAAACAAAAAATTAAAAATGATACCAAAAATTAACCGCCTGATATGCTTAGTCATCATTATCGCCAGCCTCTCCTCATGCTCCTCCTTGAGACTTACCAATGACCCAACAAATTTTACGGCCAATAATGCTAAATTCTATGATAAGTTTACCTTTGAAAAAGAACCCAGTGAAAAGGGAGTAAGGGCTTTGGTACCATTATGTAGTTAGTAAAAAAGCAAACGGGGAATATCTCTTAAGAAAATTTTATCCGGAAACAGGTCAAATCACATCTAAAGCCAACTATGCAGATGCCGCGCTAACCAAATTGAATGGCCGATACACCGAATGGTTTGACAATGGAGACATCTGGGTTGATGGCCATATCAAAAACGGAAAACGAGATGGAGAATGGACTGTAGCTACTGCGCATACCAAGGAGATTGGGAAATATACCAATGCAGAGAAAAATGGAGAATGGATAACTTATGATGACAAGGAAAGACTAAAATCAAAAAAATATTATAGTGATGATTTACTGGATGGAAATGCCCAACATTTTGATACCTTGGGCAACTTAATCTATACCATAATCTATGAAAAAGGAGAAGAGCTAGAAACTATTTATTCCCCTGCCTATGAAGCAGAAATGAAAGAAAAATATCCCGAAGGAGTGGATGGCCCTGAAAATATGCCTAGATTTCCGGGCTGTGACCATTTACTCACGGAAGAAGAAAAAAAGGAATGTGCCAATAGAAAAATGCTGGAATTTATCTACAAAAATATTCGTTATCCTAATTTTGCCAGAGAATGGGGTATAGAAGGAACCGCCCTTGTCAATTTCGTTATAAAGAAGGATGGTTCTGTTGCAGATATTAAAATACTCCGAGGGATTTGTGATCCTATTGCATCAGAGTGCTATCGTGTTGTAGCCATGATGCCTGATTGGATACCTGGTATGCAACGGGGAAAACCTGTGAAGGTTTACTTTAATCTTCCGATAAAATTTAGATTACAATAATTATACTAAACGGCTAATTAAACAGTGAACTTGCAAATAATTGTGGTTAAATCTAGGACACAGTTTGAAGCTGTATCCTAGATTTCTCTCAAAAAAAAATCCTTGTTAGTTGAGCCGTTTTGTATAGTCAAAATTCTTGAGAGATATATTTACACCTACATCCATGCTTAAATTTATCAGTACAACTGGCGGGGCTGCTCCTGTCGATTTTGAAACGGCCATCCTAAATGGATTTGCATCCGATGGCGGCCTTTATGTTCCTGAATATTTACCTAAAATTACAACAGCGCAATTACAAAGTTGGCAGCAACTCAGCTATCCTGAACTGGCTTTTGAAATTTTGTCCTTATTTATGGATAAAAGTGTCATCAGTGCTGTAGATTTAAAACAATTGTTGCACCAAAGTTTTGCTACTTTTGGACATGCCGACATTCTGCCCTTGTACCCTCTGAAAAGCAAGCAAGACATTTACATCATGGAACTCTTCCATGGGCCGACTTTATCTTTCAAGGATGTTGCGATGGGGTTTCTGGTCAATCTTTTTGATTATTTTTTAAAAAGAAAGGGTAAACACATGCATATTATTTTGGCCACGACGGGTGACACTGGCCCAGCAGCAGCTTTTGCGTCTGCCGGAAAAGCAACCATTGACACCTGGACACTCTACCCTGCCGGTATGATTACCCCAGAGCAAGAAAGGCAAATGACGACTATATCATCACAGAATGTACACGCTGTCCGTATAGAAGATTGCCCTGACGGTGGGGATGATATTGACGTATTGATTGCGGAACTATTTGCAGACGAAGCCTTCAAGGAAAAGCTGAACCTTTCTAGTGTCAATTCTATAAATTGGGGCAGGGTCATGATGCAAACAGTTCATTATTTCTATGCGTACTTACACGTAGTAGATGCGGTAGGCGAGCCGGTCAACTTCGCTGTTCCGTCTGGTGCATTCGGAAATTTATGTGCAGGGACATTGGCACGAGAAATGGGCTTACCTGTAGAGAAATTTATTTGCGCAAACAATAAAAATGCATGTTTACACAGAATTTTCACTCAAGGTCTCATGAGCAAAGCTCCTATGATATCATGTACCTCTTCTGCAATTGATATTCTTATTCCGTATAATTTTTGGCGGTATCTTTATTTTTCTACAGGGCAAGATGGAACAAAAATAAAACAATTTATACACGATTTTCAAACAACGGGCAAATTGCAATTTGACCAAGAAACACATGCCATACTTACCAAGGGGATTCTATCTGATTCTATTGCTGATGCGCAAACACTGGATACGATAAAGCAATTATATGCACAGGAAAAATATTTGATCGACCCGCATGGTGCCGTTGCGCTCGCTGCTGTTCAAAATATGAAAACTCAGTTATCCGGTACTAAATTAGTTTCTATGGCCACTGCACATCCCGCAAAATTTCCTGATATTATCAAACGAGTTTTCGAAACAGAAAACAGATTACCGGAAGCTGCTTTTCATGCTGCTATTGAAGCGGAGAAATTAAAGGAAGAACGGGTTTTGTCATGTAATCATTCGAATATGCGAGAGGTTGTTCGTGAGGCAATGGAGCAAGTACATATCAAATACCTGTCTTAAATATTTCTAGATCAACAGACCGCACAAAATCTGCAATATTTTTCATTTCTAGATAACGATTTTTGAGGTTTTCATCTGGGTTGAAGATATGGTACTGGCGAAATCTCCAAAAGGCCGTCGCTGCCGCTGCATAAACGATACATGCAGGCAAGCTTTCTTTTTCAACTGGCAACAGTTCAATTTCTTTCCCATACCCTTTTAACAAAGCATTCATCTTCTCAAAGGAGATGGTCTCACCGTTCCGGCAGGTTCCGACGATGGCCATACCAAGATCATAGATGCGATAGTAACAACAAGCTTCTTCAAAATCCATAATCACCGGGAAACCACCTTCCAATACAATTACATTGTTACAAAATATATCGCTATGGATCAATGTGCTAGGAAGTTGTGCCGGGACATTATAGTTAATATATTGTTGCACTTCGGCAAGCCAAGTAGAAAAATCAGGTACGATATGGGTATCAATCACTTCATGAAAGAATCCTACGCCATAAGAAAGTTCATCAGGTAAATATTCCAGCGGTTTAACTTGGTGCAACCTACCTATTTGCTGACCAAGTTTTTCCAATATCCCCGAATTAAATTCTTCAAGCACTTCCCCATCAAGAAACCACTTCAACATGATCGGTTTACCATTCAATTCAGTGATACACTTCCCTTCCTTATCCCGAACAATTTTGGAGGTATGAAAACCATTTGCAATCAAGTGTTCGAGTAAAGTTGCCAATGCTTCAGAATGTTCAAAAGTTTTATTTTCACAAATCGTCAATACAAACTTTCCGTCTTCTGATTCCACAAAATAATTCGTATTTTCAGAGCCTCCACCAAGCACCTTAAAGTCTTTCGCAGGAGCAATGTTGTAATTTTCGAGAATCGTATTGATCGTATCTTCATTCAGGATTGTATATACAGCCATTTGCACTCACTTTAAAGTTAGACAATCTATTGTTATAATAAAAGACCTGAGTTGCATTACTGCAGCCCAAGTCTTTCATTTGTGACTTAAAAAATTATTATAAATTAACAGTCAAATTTAAGCAAAATATTTTACATTAATGCATTTCAACAATTTTATGCGTCGCTTTTTTTCCATCAATACTCAACTGGATGAGGTACATTCCGTTAGGCAATCCCAATGCTGCCGCACTAAAAGTATGTTGGTATTGACCAGCAGGTTGTGCGCCATTCACATAATCAGCCACTTTTTTACCGAGCAAATCATAAACCTCTAACACTACATTTTCTTTTTGATCTAACTGATAAGCAATATTACAAACTTCCTGATATGGATTCGGGTATACTTTAAAGTTATGCCCTTCCGACAAGGTATTTTCCACCCCCGTAGATGGCAATTGGTTTTCTGTATAATGAACAAAAAGCAACATCATTTCGTCATCGGTCGTATTGCCCCAATACAAGGTTTCATCTGTATAATTCTCATATTTAGCCTCATGGATTATTCCGCCACCTAGCCCCATATTGATCTCAAGTAAAGGCTCAAAATATCGGATAGCCGGATGTTCCCAATCATAATATCCTTGATTGAAGGTATAGTCATAATTGTAAAAGCCCTCATAAATTTGCTCTCCCTTTTGTCCATTTGCATCCGCGAGATAAATATCATAATCCGTCCCCCGGGCATGCGTATGGGTAGAAAGCTGCCAGATGTACCAATTGCCGGAAGGGAAAGGCGCACCAGGGAAGTCTGGGACCCAAAGATGTTCTGTAAAAACGGTTTCATCTCCTCCCGCTGGAATTTCGAGTCCTGCACCCAGTGGTTGCCCAAGGAATAGACCAAACATATTGATAGGAACCAAAATAGAATGCATTTCCTCCAGCGCAGTGCCATTATCTTGTGTATAAACATTTATATAAACATTAGCGGCAAGGACTTTGGTGTCATCATAGTTTTTGAGGTGATAGTTTAAATCAAGAACGTTTCCTGCATCGACTTTATAAGCCGAAAACCCCGGCAATTTGTAAGGCCCTTCATCCTGCCAAGCTGCCAACAAAGAATTCTGAATCATGCTCTCCGGAAAATCATTGACATTCCGTAGCCCTTCTGGTCGTTCCGCCGCAGTACTACTATTCGTTTGATAAAGCAAAAAGTGGTGTGATTCTGTATTAAACCTCACATCCAATTCATTGACCTCGTAAGCTTCCGTCATTTCTAGTTCATGCTTTTTAAAATATTCTACTTCTTCTCCTGGTGCCAAGAAGAATGGACCAAACTTAATCTGGTAGCCCTCCGACGGATCAGGTGGGGCAAGTTCTCCTGTTGTGGGAAGCGCCAGATTATTTTCATAATAATCTTCCAGAATCTGAGGATCAACAACCGTCGTATTCATCGGTGCCCCATGCAGAATCCATTGCCTGACCAGTTCAATTTCTTTATGGGACAAGGCATCCAACGGCTCCGGTGGCATACGTTCTCCATCCGCAACTTCTAGGGAAAAATCATCATCCCAATTGTTGGCCGAAAGTTTATGTAGCATGTAGCTCCGTTTTGGATAACCGGGATCAACCAGCTTGTACCCTTTTCCTAAAGCTGATGGATTTGTAGGGTTAACCTCAACAAGCAGGTCGTATACTTCTTGCATGGTTCCACTATAATCAAGATTGCCTTGCGGAGACGCTCCCCCGTGGCATCCGGTACATTTTACTTGCATGATGTTGTAAATGTCTTCAAAAGTGGCGTTTTGTGCTTGCGCAACGAAAACGCACAAGCTCAGGATCATTCCTGTAAAAAATTTAAAAGTACTCATTTATGCATATTAGGTTTATGAATTAAAAATAGAGGTGTCATGTATTAACCAACGGGTAAAACATCAAAATTAAGCATAAAAATAGGGAAATTAATTAACATAAGATAATAAAATAGAGGTATGGTATTTTTCAGACAAAGGATAGGGATTATAAATCTATAACTCCCTAAACATTATCGACGTCGTAAGCATTACGACGCTACGTACAATCAAAAAATTTAGTTACTTTTGCGCCATCGTGCTATTTTTTTTATCGTAAAAAAATCAAAAATACTACAAACCATGAATGCCACTTTTCATCCTGATGCCTTTATTCGATTTTTATTAGATCACGGCATTAAACAAGGTTATTTTATTTTCAAAGATGGAACTTTACAGGCTTCCCATCAAGCTTTAAATCCACTAAAATCAGAAATCGAAACCTGGCCGGATTTTCTGGAACATGAAGGCATTTTCTTTGAGGTAGATGCTAATACCAACAGTTTGTTTACGGTCTTTGTGCACAATACAGTCAGGGGACAATCTTCCGGCGGGGTACGTTTCAAGTCTTATGATACGGTAGCCGCACTGTTCCAAGATGGCTTGCGTTTGGCCAAAGGCATGGCGGATAAAAATGCGGTAGCCCGACTTTGGTGGGGCGGCGGGAAAGCCATTATTTACCGTAAGGAAGTTTTTGATTTGAATGATGAATTGCGACATCAAATTTATGATGGGTTCGGTGTTTTTATGGCACAACTCAACGGGGTTTACATTACTGCCGAAGATATGAATACCCGTGAAAAGGACATGATTTCCATTTACGAAAAATGCCGATTCACGACCTGTATCCCAGAAGCATATGGTGGCAGTTCCAACCCAAGTACTTTCACAGCCAAAGGTGTTTTCAGTGGCATCAAGGCAGCGGCAGCATTCAAGTACGGGAAGGACAATCCGTTACAAGGAAAGATTGCATTATTACAAGGAGCCGGTAATGTTGGGTTCCATGTAATGGAATTGTTGGTCGCAGCAGGCGCCAAGGTATTTGTTTATGACACAAACCCTAAGACACCGGAAAAAATAAGGAATCAATTCACAACGGATCAGGTAGAAATGGTTGCTGACGGGAAAACATTGTTTGAGATGGAAGCACATGTTCTCTCCCCGAATGCCATCGGAGCCATTCTCCATGATGAAAGCATTGCCAATTTAAAGATAGATATCATCGCAGGAGGAGCGAACAACCAGTTACTTGATCCCCAAAAGCACAGCAAGGCCTTGCACGAAAAAGGTATCCTGTATCTTCCGGATTTTTTCATCAATCGTTTGGGCATCATCAATTGTGCCAATGAACAATATGGTTACGTGCGGAGTGACATTGAAAAGGAAGTCGAATTGGTGTATACGGATTCGCTTGATTTGTTGGAAAGGGCCGCCAAGCAGGATTGCTCGCCACAGGAAATTGCGGCGGAGATTGCGGCAGAACGGATGAAGCTTGCACATCCCATTTGGGGGCATCGTGGGCCGAGATTGGTGGCGGAGGCGATTGGGAATGGGTTTGGGAAATAGTGGGTAATTTATTAGGACATAAAAACCGGTAGAGACGCCATGCATGGCGTTTCTACCGGTTTTTATACAATATAAAACATCTCCAACCCCGAAACCGCAAAAAACTGCTGCATCATCTTTTACAAAAATTCCCGATCAATTTCATCAAAAGAATGCAACTCCGTACTGTCTACATCAAAGACAGCAATCTTTTCTCCGGCAGCATTAAAAACAGGCACGACAATTTCAGATTGGCTCCTAGAGTCACAACCAATATGCCCTGGAAATTCGTGGACATTTCTCACGACTTGTGTTTTGCCTTCTTGGTAAGCCGTTCCACAAACCCCTTTTCCGAAAGGAATGTATTTACAACCTAACGTTCCTTGATATGGACCAACAGATAAACGCTCCCCATCCTTGATATAAAACCCAACCCAGAAGTAATAGGAAAATTTTGATTTCAGGATACAGTTAATCGTCACCATTCGTACCATCATATTGTCCTCTGCTGTAATGACAGCGGATAGCTCTTGGAGGGAAGCTTCATAGGCCACACGTTTTTGCTCGGCGGTCATGTTAACCGAAGCGGGAACAAAGTCGATGTCTTGGGTTGCTTTTTCATATTCCATAATGGACAATATCTTTTATAGTGAACAACAATATTAGTACATATCTTTGTGAGTTGATTGGCAAAACGAATTTCGCCAATCAACTCATCAAACTATCTATGCACCTAAATCCTTGAGGATTACACTTAACTTCTCATCCAATTTAGCCTCCGTTTCTTCAAAGACACCCTTGGAATCCAACACCCCATTTACGCTACAGTAAAACTTAACCTTAGGCTCCGTTCCAGAAGGGCGAGCAGACACAATACTACCATCTTCGGTGAAGAACTGGAGCACGTTGGAAGAAGGCAAATCTATCTTCGATTTTGCACCCGTGTTCATATCTGTAGACACACTGCTTTTGTAATCCTTGATGGTCACAACTTTTGAACCGCCCAATGTAGTAGGCGGATTTTTCCGGAGACCTGCCAGCATGGCTGCAATCTCTTCTGCACCTTTTTTCCCTTCTTTTTTGAGGGCAATTAATTTTTCTTTATAGAAACCATATTCCAGATAAATATCCAACAAAGCATCGTACAAGCTGCTGCCCTTATCCTTGTAATAAGCACACATCTCCGCAATCATCGCACAGGAGATCACCGCATCTTTATCCCGGGCATGCTCCCCGACGAGGTAACCATAGCTTTCTTCCCCACCGGCAATAAAGGTTCTTTTTCCTTCGAAGCTCGTCATCAATTGGCCAATATACTTAAATCCGGTTAAGGTATTATAACAATCAACACCCTTCGCCGCCGCAATCTTGTCGATCAGGTAGCTCGTAACAATGGTTTTAACAACATATTGATCTCCTGTCAACTTGCCGGCCTTTTCCCAAGCCGTCAGCATATAGTGAATCAGCAAACAAGCAGCTTGATTGCCATTCAGGAGCACGAATTCATTTTTATTATTCTTTACCGCAATCCCTACCCTATCCGCATCTGGATCTGTAGCCATCACGAGGTCGGCATCCGTTTCTTTGGCCTTGTTCAGCGCCATCGTCATGGCCTCCTCTTCTTCCGGATTGGGATAAACCACTGTCGGGAAGTTTCCATCTACGACCATTTGTTCCTCTACTAGAATCACATTTTCAAAACCGAATGCCTTCAACACGGGCGGCACCGAAACGCCACCGGTTCCATGAATGGGAGAAAATACAATTTTGAGGTCTTTCTGGCGCTGGATAGCATCTTTGGATATAGATAATTTTGTAAGTGCCTTGATGTATTTGGCATCCATTTCCGCACCGATACTTTCGATATTATCCGGATTCGCTTCAAATTTAATGTCTCCAATGCTGGTAATCTTCCGCACCTCCGCGATGACATTTTTATCATGCGGCGAAACCAACTGTCCTCCGTCCGCACCGTAAGCCTTGTAGCCGTTGTATTCTTTCGGGTTATGGGAAGCTGTCAGCATAACACCGCTATGGCAACCCAGTTCACGAATAGCAAAAGACAACTCTGGCGTTGGCCTGAGGCCCTCAAAGAAGTAGACATGAATATTGTTAGCAGAAAAAACCTCTGCCGTGAGTTTGGCAAAAAGATCAGAATTGTTCCGGTTATCGTGCGCAATCGCAACCTTGATTTGCTCATTGGGATATGTTTTGAGCAAGTAATTACTCAAACCCTGTGTCGCCATACCGAGGGTATACTTATTCACCCGATTGGAACCGGCGCCCATGATACCACGCAATCCGCCCGTACCGAATTCGAGGTCTTTATAAAAAGCATCTGTCAGTCCAGTCTCATCACCAATATCTAGTAAGACTTGGATTTCTGCTTTGGTTTCTACATCATAATCTCCCGTAAGCCATTCATTTACTTTTTTGTGAACGACGGGATCAAGTGTTATTACAGCCATGATTTAATTTTTTTATAATTATTGGATATTTGGGCAATCATTCAAAAATCGAGCAAAGATAGCAAATGTGGGAATTTGTTCCAATAAAAGGGACAGATATTTACATTAAGCTAATATATATACTCCTTGCAAGTGTCGTTCAGCGATCATCTAACATCGTTCAAACATACATCCCCCCAAGCACACCTGTAAAATAAGAAAAATTTGAAATTCTTTTTGCATTTAGATAATGTTTTGTAATTTTAACCATATTGAGTAAAAATCCTTTGTTAATAGGCAAATCAGGGAGTAGAAAAGGCAAGCCAGCAAATCATTCCGTTTGTTTTCGCGTGTGTTTTTTCGCATTCCTTTATCTAAGGAATGGTGACAAAATAAATTTACATTCCTAAGTATAAGAATAGCATAAGAAATGAAATCATAACATCTTTTTATTGATGCGGTGCTTGTGGTTTCTTTTACATCATGCTGATTGTAATTAATAGCTAAACATCCAACTATGAGAGAACATCTAACCACAGGTAAGATCACAGCCGTTATCGTAGATGATGAAATACAAAGCCTCGAAGTCATTGAGGAACAAATCAAGATGTATTGTGAGAACGTCGAGATATTGGATACTTTTGACGATCCCATTCTAGCCTTGGAAAAAATCGGGGAGTTAAAGCCCGACGTGGCCTTCCTCGATATTAATATGCCTAAAATGAATGGCTTGGATTTGGCCAAAAAAATTATACCGCTTGGTATCCAAGTTATATTTATAACTGCGTATGGAGGCTATGCGATTAAAGCTATAAAATTGAGAGCACTAGATTATATAGTTAAGCCTCTTCAAGACCCCGAAGAACTAAAAGCAGCTGTAAAAAAAATAGAAAGTAGGCCAAAGGATACAGATCAGTCCCTCATTTTAGCGCAACTGATGAAAGATATTCGGGATAAGACCCTATCCTCAGAAATAAAAATTACACTTTCTGATAGTACTCGTCTTTACCGTTACAAGGTCAAGGATATTATACGGTTAGAAGCGCAAAAAAACTATTGCATATTTATACATATCAAGGATAAACCTAGGCTCATCAGTAAAAATATTGGATTTTATAAAAAAGACTTGCATCAGTATGGTATCGTACAAGCCAACCGATCTGAATTGGTTAATATAGATCATATAGATGAGATCATAAAGACTGGCCGTTTCTTAGTAATGAGTGATGGGCATAAAGTTACGGTAACTGACAAATTCAAGAAAAACTTTCCATTTTTTGATAAAGATTAAAGGCTTCGTTCATTCAAAAATATGCCTTGTACATTTTTAATAATGGCTTCGTCCATCTAAGCACTACGTTACAATTACTTCTTTCTATATTTGAGTCGCAACCATCTAACATTATTTCATAAACCAAAACAGTTCGGAT
>JAHDGC010000146.1 GCA_020627865.1 Saprospiraceae bacterium
TCTCCAATGTGAAGCCCCGTAATAACTTTTAGTGTACCTTTGAGAGAGATTTTTTTTTCTAATATTGTCATGATGTTTTTTTTATGAATTAATCTTCTTTACCTTGATAGTATAGTTTGTGAAATGCAACTACAGATTCAGCAATTTTTACAAACCGATTGAAATTAGCTTCTTTACCTTGTACAGCTTCAATTCCTGGGGAGAGGACGTTATAGAAAATTTTTACACCTGGACTTTTCTTCCGACCGGCATCATAGGCTAATTTTGCTTTGAGAAAGGGAACGTCATCTTTATATTTCTCAAAGTTAGATTGGATTCTTCGCATTTCTCCAAAAAAACGTCGAATGGTTGACGAGGTTAATCCCTTTTGGGCGAGTGTTTTCCCTGTTTTCTCGGACCACTGTACAACATGGTTGTCAATATTTTTACTTCCGGAAACCCAAGCTTCATTTATTACTTCCATACCTGAAATTTTATTTTATGATAAATTGATAGTCTGATCCAATATCCTCAATTCATACTCTGCCCACCTTGCCGCCACCGCCACCAAGTCCAGGTAACGATCCCCACGACAAAAATCGGTCAAGGTTAAAATGCCTTTTTGTATCGTATGAATTAAATCTCTAACTTCTTTAGGTTGTTTATTGTGCCTTTCCCCGAAACGTTTCATATAATAGGCACTATGCCAGATGTAGCTGAAATCTTTAGCCTTCTTTTCTCGTTCGGTGACTTGATTGTTATGATCTTTTATGGTTTTATAATATTGTATTTGATGAAGCAGGGAACGGCTTAACCACTTTTTATGGATATATGAGACAAAGTCTGTTTTCATTTTTTTTACAAGATCAAACTCCTCGTTCCAACTCACAACTTCATTGAAAAAACAGCATGCATTTTTATGTCCTAATTTGGTGTTCTTATACTCCTTGGCTTGGGTTTCTGCTGCTCCGGCAAATGCGGCAGCTTTGTAGATAGGATATTTTTTGTCTACGATAACAATCCCGGCAGAAAGCGTCAGGTCTGTTCTTCCGGTAAAAACTGAAAATGAATTTTTAATGTCTGTTGTGAAATCAAGCAGTGCATCCCACCGACCTACAGCAAATAAATCATCACCACCAGAATACAGTATGGACACATGCTCTTTGTAAATGCCTTTACTTTTCCAGATGGTATTGATGTAGCCACTAAAAAAAAGTTTCAATAAAAAAGATAGGGTAGCGTAACCAGAAAACGACTTGTGATGGGAATCAAATCCATCTTTGAACAATAAACCGAGATTATCTACATCCATCCGCAGCACGCCCAGTTTTGAAAATTGATCTGTCTCTTGGTTGATGGCGCAAAGTTCTTCAAAGGTTTTGTTCTTCAAGCCATTTGCTGATGTAGGGTCAGGCATCTCAGGTTGTTTATTCCCACCATAAAAAGAAAATGCAAAACCGGATTTTTTATCCACACAATCGGGATTTAAAAAATTGGTATCATTAAAGTAAGAAAAAATCGCAGTGCTGTTTTTCTTTAGATAATCGTATTTATTTTGTTGGGAAGCTACGATGTTAGAGCGGCGGTTCAGTGTATGGAAAAGCTTATCATCTTTACCTTCCGATTGAATTTGAAAATTACAGTCTTTTAATTTCTTGCCCAGTTTAGTTTGGTGTTCAACGGCAAGTAGAACAGGAATATTTTTATCGGTATTGTATTCTCCTATATTTCCTCCATCGCCAATTATAGGTTCTCCCGTAACGTAGCAGATATTATTGGTTTGCGCTGCTGTTGCCATATCTCCCTTTTCTGAGAAAAATTCATCGAAGTTATTCATCATCAATTTGTTAAACCGACACCGTTTTTGTTTATTGGTCAGGATAGAGACTTGTCGCCAAAGTTGCCCTAAATCCGTGATGCCTTTTTCCTGATTTGATCGGATAATTCCTTGATGACTTGGAAATTCATACCTGAAACTGACCCAACCCAAGGCTGGAAATATTTTCCCTTTATGTTCTTCCCAAACAAAATCTTTAATTTGTTCGTACACCTCTTCTAACCCTTCTTTTACATCTGTTGTGTTGGGTAGCATGAAGTAGGCCATTCCTCCGCTGTTGTAGATAATGTTAGCCGGAGTCTGCCTGATTTTATCGTGGGATAAAATCAGGTTTAGCATGTTGTTCAATAATAATTGTAAATAAAAGGAACGCCCTTTTAAACTTTGGAATGCTTTTGCTGAGACGATGTCATAGATAAATTTTTGAATGCCACTGAGGTCAATGCAGCACATCAAAACAGGATCTATCCCTGCATTCAGTTTTATTACAGAATTGTTATCTGAAAAAGTAGCAGGGTTCTTTTTCCAGTATTTGTAAAAACAACTTGCGAACCCGGCCATTGTTTTTGCATGCTCAAACAAAGATATTTGAATAAACTTTTCGGAGCCTAATGGAATGCACCAGGTATACTTTTGAAGCAAATGTAAAGCGGAAATTAAAAAACCATTGAAACTACCCGTTGGTAAATTGGAGAATTCTTTTGCGAACTGATTCCATAAATCATAGTATGTTTCTTTGGGTGTCGTATCATTAATCGTTGTCGGAAAAATACTGTCTTTGGCAAGGGTTAACTTTTTGAGTTTAAAAATGTAATCCTTTGTTCCTTCTTTGTCCTGAACCTTCAGCTTGTTAAAAATAGAATGGAGAAACAGTGCGCTTTCGGTTTGTGATGGATCATTTTTTGTGTTAAACCCCGTTGCCCAATTATGTGCCATATTGATTATGGCTGCCTGCATGCTGCTCGGGTTTTGACGCATGTTGGTAATGAACTGCAAATAACTTTCAGCATTATCAGAGAAAAATTCTAGGGATTCAAATTTGCTTTTAAATGGCTCGGAGAATTCCCACGCTTGATTTGAGTTCAACCCTTTGGTGCGGTTTGCTCGTTGCCAAAAGTATTTAACATGGTGAAGCAAGGCAGCTATTGCAATCTTTTTTTTAGTATTATTTTTATCTTTGTTCATTGATGTGTTTTCTTTGATGTTTCCTACTTGTTTTTAAGATGATGATGGCCAGCTTTTATCTTGTTCTTTGCGAGTTTAATATTATGATACATTTGATCGTGAAAATTAGAGTTTTTTTATATAAAATGTATTTGTTGCAAGAACAAATAAAATAGGATAATCATAAGATAAATGTACTAGGAGACGGAGTCATCCTGTTTAATTTTCTGATATACAGTTGTTTATTTGTGATTATGAATAATAAAAAAGCAAATAGTTTTAAAGGCAGTAAACTGAGTATAATGCTTGGGATGTTGAGTAAAGCAGAACAAAAACTGTTGAAGAAATGGTTGAATTCTCCTTGGTGTAATAGCAATAAAAAATTGGTTTCGTTTTATCTACTGCTGGAAAAATATATTCCTCAATTGCTAGATCATGAGGTGAGCAAAGAGAAAATTTGTGCGACATTATTTCCCGGAAAACCTTATGCGGGAAGCAGAAAGATGTTGAACAATTTGACAGTTCAATTGGTGAGGCAAATAGAAGATTTTATGGTTCATCAAAAAATTGCAAATGATGAAACACAAAAGAACATAATCCTAGCTGAAGAGTATTTGTACCGAAGTCGGCAAGATAAATTTCTAGAACTTGCCAAAGGGTTACTCGAAGTACTGGAACAAAAATCTTTGAAAGATTGGGATGATTGCCTCAGATTAGCATTGCTGCATGAAAAGATTTACTTTCAGCAAAGTAGTACGGTTCGGCATAAGTTACCACCTGAAAATCTTGCCCAGCTGGAGGCGTATCTTGATCTGTTTTATGGCCTTGTACGATTCCGGATCATGGCAGAATGGGCTTCCAGAAAAACACTGGTAAAATCCGATTCTGATAATGATCCGAAGCCGGAGTTGGCATCCGAGTTTGAAACACTGAAGTTTTTAAAAGATAAGTTGCGTCATCCGGCTTTAGATTTATATAGCATGCGGTTGGAACATGTCGGTGAAAACGGATTGGCGGATCGTAATAAATTCAAGAAGCAATTCTTCAGGTTTTATGAAAAACTTCCGGAAAAGGAAAGAGACGCATTATTTGCCTGTGCGATGAATGATACGGTAGCGGAATTTAGAAATGGTAATATGGCCGTATCTGCGGAAATGCTTATGTTGATGCAAGAGGGGATAACTTATGGCGTATTTTTACAAAATGGTATTTTACCGACGACAAGATTTATCAACTATGTACAGACGGCTACTCAACATGGTAAAGATAAATTTATTAAACAAATTATTCCCGTACTTTGTCCTTTGTTGGCACCTGCTGATAAAGCGGAGGCAAGGTGTTGGGCCGAAGCACAAATTGCTTTTAGTAAAGGAAACTTTAATCTGAGTATGGATCTTGCCCAGCATAATTTTAGTAATCATATGATAAGGCTAGTTGCGGGCATAACCTTGTTGAAAACCTACTTTGAACAAGTTATTAAAGATAGATCTAATTACCAATTTTTTAAGAATTATTGTAAAAAATATGATCGGGATCTGAGACGGGCAACTTATTTCCCGCAAGATAAATTAAAAGGGTATCGGGTTTTGATCCGTTATACAAAACAGGTGCTCGAAGCCTTGCTTGATGAGGAGGGGAAGCATCCATCTTTAGAGCGTATAATAGAGCAGATTGCTGTAGCGCAAAACATGGAAGGGAAGCAATGGTTGATGGGGAGGCTAAAAGAATTTTTAGAGTAGTCGCTCAAGATATACTAAACGGCTAAATTAACAGTGACCTGTCTGCGTGACCGTGAGTCAGGCAGGTTTTCCTTAAACCATTAAGAAGTGAAGAAAATTAAGGAAACAGCTTGTTGTTTATTTTTTAATGGCCTTAATGCCTCAATGGTTACCGTTATTGTATTTTTAATGCATGTTTGTAGATTCATTGTTTAATAAGCCTTTTTAGTATAGAACGACTACTCACAATTTTAGATAATTACCCTCCGATAAAATCTTCGATAATAATTCTGATGATTTCTGCTAACCAAATAGGATCCATAATAGCGTAGATTTGTATTCTGCAAAAGCATAGTTATGCCGGATAAAAAAAGTGAGACAAACTTCTTTTATCATTTTACAAAATGGTTTGTATGAATTTTAATTACAAAACAAAAATATGATCCAGTTGTGCAGTCATTGTGCATAACTAAGAAAAATAAATTTTATGGCAACAAATAAGAATGCAATAATCCGTTACAAGGTACTAAACCATTGTTTCAGTAATTTCAGTAAGAAATATTATTTTGAAGATTTATTGGAGGCTTGTAATAAAGTATTGCTTGAGCACAATGGCCCAGAGAGTGGTATTAAACGAAGGCAATTGTATAAGGATATTGACTTTATGAAAAGTGAGGCAGGCTTTGTCGCTCCGATTAAAGGCTTTTGGGATGGTCGGAGAAAGTACTACCGTTATACGGAACATTCTTTTTCGATCAATAACCAGTCCTTAAATGAAATGGAGCTGCACCAGCTACAGGAAGCCGTTTATATGTTGAGTCGTTTTGAAGGGCTGCCTCAGTTTCAGTGGATACACGAGCTGCTTCCACGACTTCGGCAAAATGCTTTTGTAGACCCTACCCATACCGTTATCGCTTATGATGAAAACCGTTATTTAAAAGGAATTGAATTTGTAAGTCCGTTGTTTAATGCTATTGTTAATAAACAGGTTTTGCGAATTTTGTACAGGGATTTCAAAGAAGAAAAACTGTGGTCATTTATTATTCATCCATACTTTTTAAAGGAATACAACAACCGTTGGTTTTTACTTGGGTATAACGAGGAGAATAGAGATGATTCGTGGCGGTTAGCCCTTGATCGGATAGAAGAGGTTGAACCTTTGAGGAATAAATTCTGCGAAAATAAAATTGATTGGGATAGCCATTTTGAAGATGTGATTGGCGTGACAAAAAAGGCGGGAAAAAAAGCTGTTGATGTCCGGCTTTGGTTCCATCCTGCGTCAGCTCCATATATTATAACAAAACCCTTTCATGGTTCACAGAAAAAAATTAGCAATGATAAAAAGGCAGGGCTTGTTATAAAACTGAATCTTATCCCCAACTATGAATTTTATCAGTGGATACTTTTCTATGGGGATCGGGTAAAAGTGCTATCCCCCAAACGGGTGGCAAATGAGGTGAGAAATATTTTAAAAAGGGCGTTGAAACAATACGAGGGTTAAATAAGTTTTTAGGAAAAGTGCATAAATTTTCGCCCTTGAAATTTTGCCTTATTTCCCTGTCTCAAAACACCGAACCCTCGGGTTACGCCTTTCCCTAGCCCGATGAACTCTGGTAATCTCACATTTGCTTTTAGAGACAGGTCAAAGCAAAGTACCCGAACATTTTTATACTGCACCATTTTTTGCTGCATGATATTAAGAATCTTTACCTCAATTCTTTTGTCCGGTTTCCAACCAATACCGATAGCAAAGGCCATGATATTCTTGACCAACTGTTCTTCGAGAAAACGAATCTGTTCCGCAAGGCTATCTAGGGTATTGTACAATGCATATTTTTCTGAATTTAGGGCTTGCCATTTGAAGATATTGTATGGAAAGAATTCACCGGTTTGCAAATCAAAAAGATTAACATCAAAGGTCGAGACTTTCAAGGGGATTGTCCTTTCTCGTAACCTAATATTCAAATCAGATTTTTCAAATAATTTTATAGCCTCATCAACGCCGTCGCCGAGCAGTAGCAGCATCGGTTCGAGCCGAGTTCCATTGGGTTTTACCTTGTATTGGATAAGAGGGTAATCATAGCGGAAGCTTTTATTTTTCGGGGCAGCAGCATCCGCATTGTTTTTATGGTTGTGGAACAATTCATGCTCCAAACCAACTTTGTCAATAATAGCTCCCCTGAAAAAAGGGAGTTCAAATGACCTGATTGAGGTCTTAAAAGATATTTGTAGCATGCGTATTTGGCACATAGATGTATTGTTGTTATTTTTTATGTGAAAAATAAGTGTTCTTTATCGTGAAAAAGTATAACCGATATTGATTCCTATGGATTTAGGAACTGCAAGGTTTAAAATTAGATGGAAACTACCAAGCCTATGTAAAGACAATTATAAAGGGTTAATCATAAAAATACAATTAGATTTGTATAGTATAATTTTGTAAAGTGTTGCTGCCGAGCAATTTATGTTTATATAGTGCGCTGTATTCATCATAAAAAAAGAAAACGAAATTGCCGTTTGGTGTAATGAAAATGAGCTTATTTCATGAGGAGTGTTACTAGTTTAAGGAGAGTAGCCCAAACTGCTTTTTACCTTGTGCAAAGCATAATTTCCAATATGTTTTCTTATCTTTACGGCAAATTTAAACTAAAAAGATCATGTTAGAAAAGTTAGATGTCCTTACGGATGATGAAAAACAACAACTTATGGATGCCGTGCCTGCAATTACCTTGCTCATTGCGGGTGCAGATGGTAAAATTGAAGGGGAAGAGCTGGCCATGTCGGAGAAAATTACCAATATCCGGGGCTACAATGAGGACGAAGATTTGAACGAATTTTATGCTAAGGTAAACGAGGATTACCGCGAACGGTTAAATCGTTGGTTGAATGTTTTGCCCAAAAACACCGCAGAACGCAACGAAGATTTGTCGAAAAGGCTGAGTATGCTTAATGATATTTTGGCCAAACTTGACAAGGAAACCGGGGCTGCTTTTTATAAAAGTTTCACCAGCCTGGCGAAGCATGTCGCTAAAGCATCCGGCGGTATCTTAGGGTGGAGTAGTGTCAATAAAGAAGAGGCCAAGTGGATGGAATTACCGATGTTGAATCCGATAGAGGTGGAAGAGTAGCGTTCAATTTATTACATGTAAAAAACGCAGTGACCAGCCAAGGCTACTGCGTTTTTTATATGGCTAGACCATACAACTTCCTACAAAATATCCTCAAACACCTCAACCAACCTTCGAACCTCCTCCTCCGTATTATAATGCACCAAACTCACCCGAACCACACCATCTTTTTCTTCCAAACCCAGATCCGCAATCAACTTTTTAGCATAAAAATCGCCGAAGCGGATACCCATTTTATGCGGATCAACTTTTTCTACGATGGCAGAACTTTTTAAATCCTTGTGGACAAAAGCAATCGTTGGAACCCTGCTGTTTTTATCGGCAGTTGATTGTCCAATAATGGAAATGTTTTCTTTTGTTTTTAAATAATCCAACAATATGCTGGCAAGTTTTTCTTCATGCTGTGCAATCAGCTCAAAACTCTTTTGATACTTTTCTTTTGTTGTAATTTTCGCAGCATCTGGGAATTGGTGGTCGTGTAAATCGGTTAAATAATCACAAACCCCCTTGAGGCTATAGGTTAATTCATAATTAAAATTGCCGGGCTGAAACTTATAGGGAATCTGGTCTATAAAATAATGATTGATGCCAGGCATGTTTTTAAGCAAATCATATTTCCCGAACATCAAGGCCAGATGTGGCCCGTATACTTTATACCAACTGAAAACGTAAAAGTCAACATCAAATGCCTGCACATCTACCAAGCGATGTGGTGCAAAGGCAACACCATCGACACAAAACAAGGCGCCAGCTTCGTGGACAACTTTGCTGATTTGCTGGATTGGGTTTATCGTGCCCAAAATGTTAGAAGCATGCACCATCGCGACCAGCTTCGTCTTTTCCGTAAGGAGATTTTTTAAATCGGTAAGGTCGAACTGCAGCGTCTCCGGATTGACTTTCCAAATTTTTACTACAATGCCTTTGGCTTGTAAATCCATCCAGCAGGAAACATTTGCCTCATGGTCTGAGTTGGTGACAACCACTTCATCACCCGCTTGCCAGCCTTCACTAAGGCAGATACTCAATATGCGAAACAGCATCGTAGAAGATGGGCCAATGACCACTTCTTCTGGGCGAGCGGCATTGACCAATTGTGCCAGTTCTTGCGTTACCGTTTGTAATTTTTTTCCTGCTCTTGCAGAGATTTCGTAGGATGCGCCAAGCTGCACATCATGGTGGGTGAGGTACTCTGTTATATTTTTGATAACCAGCCCTAAAGTTTGTGAGCCACCTGCATTATCCATGAAGGTGTACGCTTTGTCTAAAGCTGGGAAGTGATCGCGGACAAAGGACAGGTCAAGTCCTGCATTTTCTTTTGTATTGGAAGAGGTCATTTTTATTTTTTTATAATTGCAAACTTTTAACAGTAACGCAAATTCAATTCCAATTCCAGGATTAGAAGCTAGACAC
Organism: Saprospiraceae bacterium; assembly: GCA_020627865.1. Classification (GTDB taxonomy): domain Bacteria; phylum Bacteroidota; class Bacteroidia; order Chitinophagales; family Saprospiraceae; genus JAHDGC01. Next base: position 9,237 of record JAHDGC010000146.1, read on the forward strand.
TTTATCTGTAGAGGATGAAGCATCGTGATTAAGGCAAGCATTCTTCAAAGGGCACCAATCAATAATCGTCAACAGAAGTCAGACGCTTTATCTGTAGCGGATAAAGCATCGTGATTAAGGACAATCATTCTTCAAAGGGCACCAATTCACTAATCTGCTTCTGCCAGTTCTCGACTAATTTTCCGCTGATACCTGCCTTGTACAATATCTGTCAAGATTAGAATAAAGATGACAAAATAGAAGGTCGTTTTGCTCATGGGAACAATCGGATTAGAGAATATCTCCAAGTGGGCGAGATGCCCACCTTCTGTTACCAACATTATGCCTACGACAAAAAGAATGAATAGTCCCAAGACCTCGTACATCCGGTTTTTCTTCAAGAAATTGGAAACCCGCTCTGCTAACCAAATCATTAATATACCACTGATCACAATAGCGGCAGCCATAACCCAAAAAACATCCGTCAAGGCAATGGCGCTCAGAATAGAATCAAAAGAAAAAACGAGGTTCATGATTATAATCATGGTGATGATTTTCCCGACAGATGCCGATTCCTTATCTGCATCCGGATCATCTTCTAGTGCCATCATGTGCCAGATTTCCTTCATGGAAGTATAGATAATGAAGGCGCCACCGGCCAGTACAATCAAGCTATGGACATTAAAATTGCCATGTACAAAGTCACCCCAATGGATACCAAATACCGGATCTTGAAATTTATCAATCACGGAGACTAAAATAAAGAGCAGGGCTATTCTCAAGAAGATGGCCAGTCCGATTCCCATTTTGCGCACGTAATTCTGCTTGTCCTCCGGTGCGCGCTTGGATTCCAGTGAAATGTAGAGCAAATTGTCAAAACCCAATACGGCTTGTAATAAAGTAAGCAACCCGAGGGTCATCAAGTTTTCTAATAATCCTTCCATGAATTAATTTTTGGGAACAAAAATACAAAATTTGTGGAAAAATAAGCCCTCTTCTATTTTTTATACATATAAATTTTAGCTATAAAAATAGTTGGTAATTATTCTATTGTAATAGGAGCTTTTATCATCAAAATAGTTTCGGTTTATGTTTTGATATAAACATGATGGTAATATGGAAAAATCCAGTTAAATCCTTACCTTTAAGGCAAATTGTTTCGATACATGAAAAAACTGCCGATAAGTATTCAAACTTTTGAAGATATCATAGTGCAAGATATGATATACGTGGATAAGACACAATATGTCTACGAGTTGGTTAGTAAAGGAAGGTATTACTTTCTCTCTCGTCCCCGCCGATTCGGAAAATCATTGTTATTGTCAACGTTGAAAGCTTACTTTGAGGGAAAGCAGGTGCTTTTTAAAGGTTTGTATATTGCGGAAAAAGAAAAAGACTGGGCGGTTTTTCCGGTGGTGCATATTGATTATTCTTTGGTTTCTTATCAATATGGTATAGCAGAATTCCAGGCTTCCTTGTTAAATCTTTTGAAGACAATTGCTAGGCGTTATGACTTGACTTTAGAATATACCATTCCCTCTGATGCTTTTGCAGGATTAATAGAATTGCTTCATGAAAAATACAACCAAAAGGTCGTCATCTTGATAGATGAATATGACAAGCCTTTGGTGGATGCCCTGATGAAGCCCGAAAAGTTTGAAGAAAATAGAAACTTGTTGCGAGGGTTTTATGGAATTATGAAAAGCCTTGATCCTTACTTGCGCTTTGTGATGCTAACAGGGGTAAGTCGCTTTTCAAAAGTCGGTATTTTTTCAGGCTTGAATAATTTGGAGGATATTTCGATGAATAAGGCTTATAGTAAAATAGTTGGTTTTACGGAGGAGGAATTGACGAATCACTTCGGGGAGTATCTCCAAAAATTAGCGGATACTTTTGAGACTACGATGGAAGCTTTAATGCCGGGTGTCAGGGAATGGTACAATGGTTTTTCTTTTGACGGAAAGCATCGTTTGTACAATCCCTTTTCTGTATTGAGCCTTTTTTCAAATTATGAATTTCGGAATTATTGGTTTTCTACAGGTACACCAACTTTTTTGATTGATCTCATAAAGAAACAAAAATCTCTTCCCGAAGAATTTGAACATTTAAAAGTGATAGATTTGACGGGAAGTGCGATGCAAGTTGAGGACTTGCCCCTAGCTCCTTTGCTTTACCAAACCGGCTACCTGACTATTGAAAGTAGTGGGCGGGATGGTTTGCGTCCATATTATTATTTGAACTATCCGAATGAAGAAGTCCGTTTTTCTTTTATTAGCCATGTTGCAGCATCTTTTCTAAATAAAGATTCTTTTGTCATACAACCTGAAGGCTTGGCTTTACGGGATGCTTTACTAGAGGAAAAACTCCCGGCTTTCATCCAACAACTCACTAGTATCT
>JAHDGC010000147.1 GCA_020627865.1 Saprospiraceae bacterium
CACAAAAATCACCCACTTGAATGGGAGAAAAGTTAGATTCCCAAAGTTCATTCCAGTTTTGTCCCTTTATGAAATCTCTGGTAAAGCTACCTTTAAAACGATTAATAATTTCTTCTGTTTCATTTTGTAAAGTATCAGAAAATGCCACTAAAGGTAAAAAAGCATCCACCCCAGCTTCTGTTTCCTGGAAGGTGTCGAAAGGCAACTCCGAAAGCAAGGCCATGATAATTTCAGCAACTTGCTTCGTTTCCGTCTTGATGCTATAGTGATAATAGTCCATCAGATTTTCAATAATGTTTTTTCTTGCTCATATCTGAGGGTTGCTGGAGCAAGCCCAAGTGATTCTTCACAATGTATTTCCGGAAAGTTGCTTTTCAAAGCGATCTTAATCATGGCAAGGTGGTGTACGGCATGGTCATATGCATACATCAATTCTCTACCTACAGAAGACAGCACCAAAACACGATCTTCGTGGTCTGTTTCTCCAAAGTCAGCCTTGACTTTTATGCGCATATTCTCATTCACATTTTCGATCTGCTTGATAATTTCCTCAAAAGCTTCAGAGGCCGTATTGGTATTCATTTCAATTTCAGCATTCCTTGCCCTGTTGGAATAATTTACCAGCCCAGTATGTATGCCATTGAGCAAGCAGGTATAAAAATCAAAAATATGACGAAAGTGTTTTCCAAGAAAAGCACCTTCAAAGATAGCCAATGGTTTACAATATTTATGATCCTCAATATTATCCAATAGACATATGACCTGTTGGATAATAGTGGTCGTTCCTTTTTTGCAATTCATCAAAATAGTATGTTATTATTTATGGATATATTTCTTTTCGGCATGCCTTAAGGGTATTCATCAGCAATGATGTCACGGTCATCGGGCCAACGCCTCCTGGAACCGGCGTAATATAACTACATTTTTCAGCCACATCTTTATAATCAACATCCCCGACCAAACGATACCCTCGTTTAGCCTCTGGATCATCTACCCTATTGATCCCAACATCAATGATAACGACTCCCTCTTTTACCATGTCAGCGGTAACAAAATTTGCACGACCTAATGCTGCAACGATAATGTCTGCTCTCTTTGTATGTTCTGCTAAATTTTTGGTGCGACTATGACATAAAGAAACTGTAGCATTTCCCGGAGAATTTTTTCTGGATAAGAGAATACTCATCGGTGTACCCACAATATTACTTCTGCCCAAAACTACACATTCCTTACCCTCTACATCAATGTTATAACGTTCCAACATTTGCATGATGCCATAAGGTGTTGCGGGTAGATAACAGGGTAATCCCTGTGCCATTCGGCCAAAATTCACGGGATGAAAACCATCTACATCTTTTGCGGGTTCAATGGCCAAAGTTACTTTTTCCTCGTCGATATGTTTGGGCAAAGGCAACTGTACGATAAAGCCATCTATTTCGTCATCTTTGTTTAGTTTGTCAATGATGGCCAACAATTTTGATTCGGTAATGCTTGTGGGTTCTTGAATCAAAGTGGATTTAAAGCCTATTTTTTCACAAGATCGAACTTTGCTTCTTACATAAGACAAACTTGCGGCATCGTCTCCAACAAGTACCGCTGCCAGATGTGGCACCTTCCCTCCTGCTGCAACAATTGCTTTTACCTCTTCTGCAATTTCTGCCTTAATCGTATTCGCTAACCCTTTTCCGTCAATGATATTCATATGGTTAAGTTGTTGTAATTGTCTACAATATTACAATTAATTTATGGGAAGCTTCGGATCAATTTGATTGGCACGAATGCGATATTCTTTTCCTTTTTCCGGTTCTCCCATATCCCTGTATGCGAGGCCAAGATAGTATAAAATTGTCGCATTTTTAGGATCATACTCTAATCCTTGTTTAAAATATTTGATCGCTTCCTTAAAATTCTTATTTCGGGCATACACCGCTCCCAAGTTTCTCAATGCATCTACGAATCTGGGATCAAGCTGGATGGCTTTTTCATAAACTTCTCTGGCTTTATCTAGGTTACCTTGATTGAAGTAGATAATGCCCATATTGCTGTAGATGCTGGCTTTGGGTTTGTATTCTAATGCCTTTTGGTAATTATACATTGCTTTTTCATAATCATTCTTACGATAGTAAAGTAAGCCCAACTCCCCATATCCATCGGCATAATCTGGATAGATTTCAATGGCTTTTAGGAAATCCTTTTCCGCCAGTTCAAACCACTTTGTCGCTTCTGCTCCTTTTGCGGCTTTCGCTAGTGTGACCAATTCCAATGCGTGATGGAATCTCATTTTAGCACTGTTCGGTGCATATTTCAAATCGGTATGATAAAGATGATAACTATCCGCCCATGCAGGATTTCTTACCATAGTCCTCAGGCTGTAGCCTACGGTAAGGGCAACTACAGTGCCTAAAAGTATTTTATTGTTGAATAAAGTTGCTTGCAAGTCCAGTTCCTTTGAAGATAAATCTACTTTGAATACTTTCAAAATCAGCCAAGCCAAGATAATGGCAAATCCGAAAGACGGGCTATACAAAAACCTTTCCCCATAAGAAGAACCTATCGTGATGAAAACATTAGAAAAAATGGAAAGGGTAATTAAAAAGCTCAAAATACCGAAGGCTAAAACCCGATATTTTTTATGATAGACAAATGCAAAACCAGTCATTCCTACAAACAACAAAAAAGATAAAATGGCCTTCCAGTTTGTAACGCCAACGGTAGCGATTTGGCTGTACCCATATTCAGAAACGAGCGGATGAGGGAAGATTAATACTTGTAAGTATTTCCCCAACATCATAAATGCGGTTGCTAATTCCGAGGCCGTATCCGGAGCACCAACGATAAAGTTATCCAATACAGAAACAGATTGGGTAAACTCTCCTAGTATTTGATGCCTTATGAAAAGAAAAAAAGCAACAGGAAGCAGAAAGACGGAAGATGTAATCAGGTTTTTACTGAGTGAAACATTAACAAATAGAAAAATGGTTAAGGGAAAAATAGCCAGAAAGGTAATCGAATTTTCCTTGCAAAACATGGCTACCGTATACAACAATAATGCTACAAAAAGATGCCCTATTTTATTCCGCTCCAGATAATTCCAAATAAAGTAAAGTGTCCCAAGACAAAAAAACAAGGCCATGATTTCATCTCTACTTTTGATATTGGCCACGACCTCCGTATGAATGGGATGCACTATAAAAATTAAAGTAGCCAGAAAAGGTAAAATGATATGGTAATCCTTAAAAATCCGACGTAATAGCAATAGCATCAACACGCCAGAAAGTGCATACCACAAAATATTCATGAAATGATAGAACCCTGGGGAATCTTCAGCGATTTCCCATTCTGTTGCAAAGCTAGCCAGAACCACCGGCCGATAAATGGCCGCCCTACCCGTCCAGTAGCCATACCGATAATGTTTGGTAAAAATATCTCCCATGCCTCCGAAGCCTCTCTTGACGACAAAATTTTCTTTAATGGCGGACGAATCGTCCAATGCATAATCATGTGAAATGGTATTTGCATAAATGAGGAACCCCAGGATAAAGATTATCAGGGCCGGCATAAATAACTTGATACCTTTAGGGGTAACAGATTCTTTTTGTTTACTATGGCTTTTCTTTCCTTTATTCTTTTTGGTCTTACTCATCGAGAAAATGGGTTATGGCAATGTCAATTAGGCTAAATAATGAGGCATTCTTGCTTGATTTTGGCAATAATACAGCATATATTGTTGTTAAATTTATAAAATATCCAGCAAGATAAAACTTAATAGGAATAAAAATTGTAATAAGTTAGAAATAAGTCATCCTTCAATATTTATCATATGAGAATCAAATTCATTATACTGGCCTTAGTTGTTTTTATTTCGGGCTGTGTGAAACCAACAGAATATACGGAAGAACCCGTTATTGAATTTATCAGTCTCAATAAAAATGTAATAGAAGAAGGTATTGATTCATTAATCATTACTTTTTCTTTTAAAGATGGTGATGGTGATATAGGGATCAATCCCGAGGATAACACTACACAACAAATTAAAAATCTTAAATTTTATGATTCTAGGGATAAGTCGAACCTTCTTACCCAAGAATTCACGATTCCTGAAATACCAGGGCAAGGAGCTGGAAATGGCATTTCAGGTGAAATAAGTGCAAAAATTCATCCTCGACTTATTTCCTGTCTTAATATCCCAGAAGATGAATCGGAAACATTCGTTTATTCCTTTCAAATTGAAGACCGCCTTGGCAACTTGAGTAATTTTGCAGAAACGGATACCATCACGATATTGTGTGAGTAATCCAGTCTTTTTCTTTCACCAAACAAGCAAGTGTCTTGGCCTCTCGGCTTCCCGGAGTCGGTTGATGCATATATTGCCATCTGGCCATAGGGGGCAAACTCATCAAGATAGACTCCGTGCGCCCGTCGGTATCCAATCCGAACTTGGTGCCTTTATCCCAAACGAGGTTAAATTCGACATAACGACCTCGCCTCAAGTATTGCCAGTTTTTTTCTTGTTCGCCAAATGCATCATTTTTGTGGTCTTCTAGCATTGGAATATAAATATCACAGAAGCTTTTGCCTACAGCTTTAAGAAAATCAAATCGCTGTGCTTTCGTAAATTCATTTTCTTTTCCTTTATCCAAGCGGTCAAAAAATATTCCGCCGATACCACGAGTTTCTTTCCTGTGGCGGACGTAAAAATAATTGTCAGCCCATTCCTTGAATTTTGGGTAATATTCCGGATGGTGATTGTCGCATACCTTTTTTAGCTTCCGGTGAAAAGTTTGGGCATCTTTTTCATTGACATAATGTGGCGTAAGATCTATTCCTCCACCAAACCACCATATTCCGTTGTCCATTTCAAAATAGCGGACATTCATATGAATGATCGGCACCATAGGATTTTGAGGATGCAAAACGATGGACACGCCCGTCGCGAAAAAAGTGGCTTGTTCTAGGCCGAGCTTATCCGATATTTTTTTTGGCATCATACCATGAATAGCGGAGAAGTTCACACCGCCTTTTTCAATGTGCTGCCCTTCTATGACGCGACTATATCCACCGCCGCCGCCAGGTCGCTCCCAAGCATCTTCTACAAACTTTCCTTTACCATCAGCGGCTTCTAGCTGTTGGCAAATGTCCTCTTGTAGCTCACGAAGCCAAGTGCTTATTATTTCTTTTTTCATGATGTTTTTTTAGGGACGAACCCGATTCGCCCTTGCAATACGCTTACAGTTTTTCCTTTGCGGCGGTGACGGTTTTCTTGCTGTTGCCTACGAAAATATCATTGCCAATAAAAATGATCGGACGTTTCAGAAAAGTGTATTCCTCTAGGATCAAATTCCGGTAATTTTCCTCCGTAAGTATTTTCTCATGTAATCCCATGCCACGATACTTCATGGCTCGCCTACTGAAAAGGGCTTCATATGAACCGGCTTTATCCTTCATTTCGTCGAGTTGCTCCGGTGTAATTTTTTCTGTTTTAATGTTTTGTAACTCAAACTTTTCGCCGTTGTTGAGTTCTTTAATGATTCTTTGGCAAGTATTACAATTAGCCAGATGATAAATTTTCCTCATAATGTGTTTGAATATTTATTTCAAAAGATAATCCTTAAACTTATAATCATCTTCGTGGGCTACGGGAACCGCAATATCCACACCGGCAGCATCAATCGTTATGGTTCCTGTTACTTTTATCTTGACGGACTGGTTTTTCCATGCTCCCGTCAGCATATGGCTGAGGTTTTTTATCAAGTCCTTCTCCGACAACGGAATCCGAAATTTAACCGGCAAGGTAAAATCTGAACTGCCGGATATCTTCGTGGATAGCCGCTGTTCCAAGTCGGTTGCTTTTTTACCATCCACGAATACTTCCAGATCCATTCCACTAATAGTCATGCCAACAGCATTGGGATTATGGAAGACTGCATCTGCCGTAACACCCACCCCAAAATTAGGCGGCATCTTTAAATCACTAAATTTGATGTTGTGGAGTTTTAGAAATTCTGGTTCTTTTGGGCCATCGCACCCCAAAAAACAGAGCAAAACAAGCGACCAACCGAAAATTTTGAATAAATGCATATCTTTTTTTGGCAAAGAAAGTAAATGTTTTCCAAAGTCGGATAGTGTTATTGAGTTATTTAGGTTTGGCATGTATTTTTATTAAAGAAAATTATAACTGAGTAAAGTATATCTCCAAGAATACATGTAATTTGTTTTCAAAATAACATCTCTCAGGATTTCTATGGAAATAAAACAAACCACCGCCCTTTTTTCCTACATTTGTAACATTTAGGCATGGATCAATAATTAATTGAACAATTCTACGCGTTCTATTGCTCCATAACGTCGTTAAAAAGCCTCGCCGATGCTCTGCATCGCCTATGTTTTTTGCCTAGTTCTGAAACAATATAACTTTGTATAATTTGTCCACTTTATTAATGTCCCATGCCTTATGAATCTATTAAGGGAAATAACGACACTGCTTCGCAAAGAAGTACTACTAGAATATCGGCAAAAATATGCCATCAGTGGGATCTTGCTCTATGTACTTTCTACGGTATATATCGTATATGCTGCCTCGGTACAAATAGAGCAAAAAATCTGGTATTCTCTATTTTGGATTATCATCTTATTTGCCTCGGTGAATGCCATTGCCAAAAGTTTTATGCAGGAAAACAGTAGCCGACAATTGTATTATTATTCGTTGGCTAATCCAATAGCGGTAATTTTATCCAAAATTATCTATAATTTCCTATTACTACTATTTTTGTCTGTGCTTTGTTATGGTGCATTCAGTGTTGTTGCTGGCAATCCGGTTAGGGATAATTTCTTGTTTTTTGTTATTTTATTGTTAGGTAGTACTGGTTTTTCGATCTGTTTTACCTTTATTTCGTCCATTTCTTCAAAGGCATCCAACGGGGCAACATTGATGGCCGTTCTAAGTTTTCCGTTGATTATTCCAATATTAATGATTTTAATAAAATTGTCGGCACAGTCGCTGCGTTTAATTCAAGATACTAGCTATACTAAGGATATTTTAATTCTAATTGCTATTGATTTAATATTATTGTCTTTGTCATTGGTTTTGTTTCCTTATCTTTGGCGGGATTGAGTTTTAGATAGATGTTAGATCATTCGCTGACGCTCATTTTTAGATATTAGACCGCTGCGCTGGTAGACCATTCGCTTGCGCTCATTGGTAGACATTAGACACTATATAATTTTTGAATAAAGAATATTATGATAAAACATTGGTGGAAAATACTTTCTGTAGTTATTATACTCTATACTTTTATAGCGGGTCTGCTAATGCCGCTGAAACCGGGCATCACCTCGATTAGTCCGGCAAGGGCAAAGGCCGGGGAAACCATCAGTATGAAAGTCGCGGGATATAATACGCATTTCACCCAAGCAGGAAAAGAAGTCAAGGCATGGTTAACCTTGGATTCAGATGCCAAGAAAAAAATGGCCCTAAGTGCAGGAAAGATTCAGGCAATTAGTGATCAAGAATTGATTATTGATTTTACACTCCCTCCTGCCCTTCCGGTTAAGGCAAAAGTGAAAGATTGTTCTCTATTGTTAGACAATCCGATTGATGGTAGCTCTATATTGCCCAGTGCTATTTTTATCAGCCAAGATAAATTGGTAGGCGATACTGCGGGATGGGGAGATCTCCCCAAGAAAAGTCTTCACCAAGCAACGGGCATGAAATTTCCTTTTCGGAATATCCTTTCTGAAACCATCCGGAATTTATTTTATCACGTCCCCCTTTGGTTTGGGATGATGCTTATCTTTCTCGTTGCTATGATTTATAGTGTCCTTTATTTACGCTCATCAGACCCACTGCATGACAACAAGGCTACATCCTTGGTTGTTAGTGGAACACTGTTTGGATTGCTTGGATTGGTAACGGGTGCCATTTGGGCGAAAAATACCTGGGGGCAATATTGGAGCTGGGATATTAAGCAAAATATGTCTGCAATTGCCATGTTGATTTATTTAGCTTACTTTGTTTTAAGACAATCCTTCGAGGATCGGGAGCGCAAAGCCCGGATCAGTGCAGTTTACAATATTTTTGCTTTTGCGGCATTGATACCATTGTTGTTTGTCATACCAAGGCTTACCGACAGTTTGCACCCTGGGAATGGTGGCAATCCTGGCTTCGGCGGAGAAGATTTGGACAATACCATGCGATTGGTTTTTTATCCTGCTATTATAGGCTGGACACTTTTCGGATTCTGGCTGGCCGAGCTGTATTATCGAATTGCAAATCTTAGAGATCAGCAGGAAGAATCGGAATATATATTCGATAAGGGGATACAAAAAATATAAAATATCAAAAAAAACAACCTAACGAGATAAAAAACTGAAATTAGGTATGGATTTAATTTGTAAAGCCTGATTTTTTTAACGAGTTTTGGGGCAAACTTTTTCTATGAAAAACAAAATCATATTTCTACTATTAATGGTTTTCCACTTTGTACCTATATATGCACAAAATGCCGAGCCGGATTTTATGCGTAGCGTTGGCAAAATCTATGTTGTTGTGGCAACGATAGCTTCTATTTTTATCGGAATTGTGATTTTACTTTTTCTACTGGAAAGGCGAATTTCAAAATTAGAAAAACAATTGAATAATCATGAGTAGTAATCATGGCAGTTTTCTGGAAAGTGTAAGTCGTAATTTTGATAAGGCTGCGGCACACACCAACCTTCCAAAAGGCTTACTAGCCCAAATCAAAGCCTGTAATTCGGTTTATCAGATGCGGTTTCCGGTAAAAATCGGGAAAGAATATCTGGTCGTTGAGGCATATCGTGTGCAGCACAGTCATCATCGAATGCCAACCAAAGGCGGTATTCGTTACAGTCAAAAAGTAAATCAGGAAGAAGTGATGGCACTCGCCTCCCTGATGACTTACAAGTGTGCCATCGTTGATGTTCCCTTCGGCGGGGCCAAAGGTGGCGTAAAAATTTCTCCACGAGAATATACAGAAGGCCAACTTCAAGCGATCACCCGTCGATACACTGCAGAATTGATCCGCAAAAATTTTATTGGCCCGGGTATTGACGTACCTGCACCAGATTATGGAACAGGTTCTAGAGAAATGGCCTGGATACTGGATACTTACCTTTCTATGAAAGGAGGTGATATTGATGCCGCTGGATGTGTTACGGGAAAACCTGTAAATCAAAATGGAATACAAGGGAGAACGGAAGCCACCGGAAGAGGTGTTTTTTATGCCTTACGAGAAATCGTCAGTTATAAAGATGATATGGCTAAACTTGGACTGGAACCTGGTATGGAAGGAAAGACCATGGCCATCCAAGGATTGGGAAATGTGGGTTCCCATACTGGTTTAATTTCTGCTGCTGAGGGAGGGGTCAAAATTATCTCTGTTGCAGAATACGAAGGTGCTATATACAGTGAAAAAGGTATCGACATTAAGAAGCTACTCAAGTATCGTAAAGATAATGGTACTATTATGGGCTTTCCGGGTACCAAGAAAATGAAAAGTCGTAAAGATGTTCTCGAAGTAGAATGTGATATTCTTGTTCCTGCCGCCTTGGAAAATCAAATTAGAGTGGACAATGCTCCAAAAGTAAAGGCCAAAATTATTGCGGAGGCCGCCAATGGTCCTATAACTGCTGATGCGGAAGAAATCTTGCTAAAAAAAGGCATTATGATAATTCCCGGCATGTATATCAATGCAGGTGGTGTGACGGTTTCTTACTTTGAGTGGTTGAAGAATTTATCTCATATGAGGTTTGGCCGGATGGAAAAACGGTTTAACCAAAATACTTATAATAATCTCGTTTCTGTTGTCGAAAAACTGACCGGAAAAACGATCAGTCAGAAAGAACGTAATATCATTACTCGGGGTGCTGATGAGATCGACTTGGTTCGCTCTGGTCTGGAAGAAACAATGATTACTTCCTATGGCCAGATTCGGGAAGTATTAAAGAGAAAGAAGAAGATTAATGATTTGAGGACGGCTGCTTTTGTCAGTGCTTTGAATAAAATTAGTAGCGATTATTTGGCTTTGGGCATTTTCCCATAGTCAAGGAAACGAATGCTTTCAAATGAAAAACTCCGTGAAGCGCTTTTGCGACACGGAGTTTTTTTTAGTAAGTAACTTAATATTAAAATACTATGACTTTCGATGAGCTAAATTTGAATAAGCCCTTACTTAATGCCCTTGAAGATTTGGATTATGTTAATCCGACGCCTATACAAATCGCTAGTTTTAACCCAATCATGGCTGGCAGAGATATATTGGGTACGGCTCAAACCGGAACGGGAAAGACATTCGCTTATCTACTTCCGCTGCTTAGAATGCTCAAATACACCAAGGATAATGTTCCGCGTATTCTAATCGTTGTACCGACTAGAGAATTGGTTGTTCAAGTTGTACAGGAGGTTGAAAAGTTGACCAAATATATGACGGTAAGGGTTGGTGGTGTTTATGGAGGCACGAATATCAATACACAAAAGAAAATTGTTGAAAATGGGTTGGAGATTTTAGTCGGAACACCTGGTAGATTGATCGACCTTTCTTTGTGCAGGGCTTTGAAGGTGAAGGGGATTAAAAAACTGGTCATTGACGAATTTGATGAAATACTCAAGCTGGGCTTCCGTACACAATTGAAAACGATTTTGGATTTGCTTCCGCAGAAAAGGCAGAATTTATTGTTCTCCGCAACCAAGTCTGAGGAAATGCAGGCCTTGGTAGAAACGTTTTTCATGAACCCTGAAGTGATTGAAATTGCTCCTCATGGTACTCCGCTAGCACAAATTGAACAATTCGCTTACGATATTCCTAATTTTAATAGTAAGGTTAGTTTGTTGGAAAAATTATTGCAGACCGATGAAGAATTTAACAAGGTACTGGTGTTTTGCAAATCCAAACGAATGGCCGATTTGCTATTCGAAGACATACGGAAAAGGGTTCCCGATCAGGCCGATGTGATTCATAGCAACAAGTCGCAGAATTATCGCCTTGGCGTAGTGAAAAAGTTCCAAGAAGAACAATTGCGTGTACTCATTGCTACAGATATTATTGCAAGGGGACTTGATATTTCGGACGTCAGTCATGTTGTTAACTTTGACATGCCGGAAGAACCAGAAATTTATATCCACAGGATTGGCCGGACAGGGCGTGCCGATCAGCCTGGTATTGCGATTAGTTTTATAAGACCGGAAGAAAAAGAATTGCAAACGGTTATAGAAGAATTAATGGGTATGGAAATTTCGATACTTCCCCTACCCGATGACGTTACCATCGTGGAGACTTTAATTGAAGAAGAGAAGAAAGCTATTGGTGGGGACAAAGCTTACCTTCCTGGCCATTCGCTTAAAAACTCAAAAGGGGCTTTTCACCAGAAAAAATTGAAGAACACGAAGGTTAACCGAGCGCAGGAAAAGCGGCGGGCTAGAAAAATAGAGAAGCAGAAAAGTAAGAAAAGACCTCGCTAATTACTCTTTAAATCTTGCTGATTGAGGTTGATACCTTGCTAATTTACCCTCGATTCTTGCTGATTGAGGTTCAAACCTTGCTAATTTGCCCTCGATTCTTGTCGATTGGGGTTCAAACCTTG
>JAHDGC010000986.1 GCA_020627865.1 Saprospiraceae bacterium
TGCGGAAGCACAATACCAAAAGGCACTTGTCGAAAGAACAGATTATCCATTTGCACTCGCTGCACTTGCAGATATTGCTATTGATAAAAAAGAATACGATAAGGCAGAAAAGTTCCTGAACCAAGCCAAGGACATTATCCCCGAAGTTGGATTCTACAGTGCTCTAGCTGCCCTTTATCAGGAAACTGATCGCCCGGAGAAAGCGGCAGAACTAATCCCCATGATTGATGAAATGCTGCAAGATGATGTTTTGCACGGGCATAATATGAATATGGAATATGCCGACTATCACCTCAACCTGACAAAAGACTACGATAAGGCTTTGCAGTATACCTTGGAGGAGTATAATAAAAGACCTGTAAACATTGATGTAAATAAAATGTTGGCTTTTATCTACTTTGCAAAAGAAGATTTTCAAAATGCTGCTATACATTTGGAGAAAGCCCGTACTACAGGCTCCAAAGACCCCGACTTGATTTGCATAGATGGACTGTTGGCCCTACAAACTGGGAAAACCAATAAGGCCTATACTTTGATAAAAGAAGCATTTCGGATCAACCCGCATCCTTCCCATAGTTTGGCAGAAGTAGCCGCACGGGTGATCAGCTAATTACCGTTACCGTATCTATTTTTAATATTCTACCTTTTTAAAAAATTATTATGACTAATCCATTATTTTTATCCTTTATCCGAAGGGCCGTATTTACTGGACTTTCGATCTTGGGATGTAGCCTGCTGATGGCGTCTAGCCACAGAGAGGCACCACTTATAGCAAACGATCTTCTGGCCGATAACACCGATCTGTATGCTTTTCGCTCGCCAGATAATCCGGATATGATTACCATTATTGCGAATTATATTCCCGGGCAGTTAGCATACGGTGGCCCCAATTACTATTCTTTCAGCCCCGATGTAAGGTATGAAATCCATATTGACAATGATGCCGGAAATCCAGGAGATGAAATCATTTACAGGTTCCATTTTTTTCAAGAACATGAAGATCCGACAACTTTTTTCAATATCCGGCTCGGTGCTCAAAACCTTAAAACAGTATATACCCTAGAGCGCAGTACCGATGGCGGTATGACTTGGCTGGGTATTGTAGAAGGTGGCATGGTTCCGCCCGCAAATATCGGCCCACGTTCTATCGAGTCCGCCATAGGTTTGAATACAACTTACGAGAACTTGATCCAATCGGCCATCGTCTCTACAGAAACCGGCGAAAACGTTTTCTGTGGCCCGGCTGATGATCCCTTCTTTGTCGATCTTGGCGGTATCTTTGATTTGGGAAATAGCTTGCGGCAGGGAGAGAAGCCGAGGGATGGTCTAGCGTTTTACAACGTGCATAGTATTGCCATTCAGGTACCGATTACGACTTTGTTAAAAGAAGGTGCCGCAGCTACGCCTTCCAGCATTCTCGATCCAGATTATGTGATCGGTGTGTGGGCATCTGCTAGCCGTCAAGCGGTTTGTACTCTGAATACAGATGGTTCCTCTCCGGATACGGACGGGGATTGGATTCAGGTCTCCCGTATCGGGATGCCACTGACCAACGAGGCTGTTATTCCGATTGGACAAAAAGATTATTGGAATGCCATCACGCCACATGATGAATTTACCGAACAAACACTTGACGGATTTTTCTACAATCCAGAGTTGGCCCTATACATGGACGACAGCCAATTCGGTGGAGCCGTTCCCGCTTTTAAACCGTTGAGAATTCAGCGCAATTCTCTGGGCGCATTTGATTTTGGCAACGGGCAAGATGGCCTTTTCTCTTTGAAAGGGAGCGACGCCGTTATGGGTACGGCGCTGGATGATGCTGTTTTCGGAAAT
>JAHDGC010000148.1 GCA_020627865.1 Saprospiraceae bacterium
TGCAGCGGTTCGAATTATTTTTCCCTGAAAAAAGGCTGTTCTTCCTTGAAAACAGTGATTTATTTGATCGACTCGGCAACAGCAGGGTCAGGCCGTTTTTCTCCCGTCGTGTTGGCAGCATTGAAAACGAGGGTATACCAATCTATTTCGGTGCCCGCCTCAGTGGTAATGTCAACAGAAACTGGCGGCTCGGTGTCATGAGCCTCCAAACAGGTGATGCCCCCGGAGAACCAGAGATTAATACCAACTTTACAGTAGCAACAATACAAAGACGAGTATTGGAAAGATCAACGATCACTGCATTTGTAAACAGCAGGCAGAATTTTGAGAGATTGGCTCCTATAGACAATGAGTTTAATCGGATAACAGGCCTTGAGTTTCACTTCCGATCAAAGACCTCCGCTGTTGATAGTAAATCTTACTTTCATTATTCCCTGAATCCAAACTACCCCAATTCGGCGGCAGCTTTCGGGCAAAAAGTTCGCTATCGTTCCAAAAAATTAAATGTTTTCTTAGGATTTGATGCTGTTGGTGAAAATTATATTACAGAAATGGGCTTTGTCCCCCGCTTGATTCATGAATATCAGGATACCAGTTACCGGATAGGATATGTACAATTCAGATCAAATGGGCGTTATCGTTTTTTCATAAATAAAAATAAACTCATAGATTATATTGGCCCTAAGTTCAGTACTAATATTTTTACTGATGACCGCCTTAGTTATCGGGAACATGATCTAGAGATTGGTTTTGTTGTCCGATTCATCAATTCTGGAGAATTAGCCTTCACTTATGCAGACAACCAGCAATTCCTTTTCTTTCCTTTTCAAATTGATGGTCTGCAAGCTCCCTTTGATCCTGGAAATTATGCCAATAACAGATACCGTTTTTCCTTCGACACCGGCCAGCGAGGTCGTTTTTTTGGTAAGGTAAATATTGGTTATGGCGGGGAATACGAAGGGACAAAGTTTAGCTTTGGTGGCGAGTTTAATGTCAGGCAACAACCTTGGGGCGTTTTTGGATTTATCTTTTCTCAACAAAATCTCATGAATTATCCGGAAAAATTCGGCGCAGCATCTCTAACATTATTAGGCTCCAAAATCGAGATTTCCTTTTCTCGGAATCTCTTTTTCACGACATTCTTACAATACAATACTCAAGAAAATAATTTTAATATCAATAGTCGATTCAACTGGCGTTTCAAGCCCATGTCCGATTTATATATTGTTTATACCGAAAACTACACTTCTGATAATATCGCCATAAAGGACAGGGCTATTATTTTAAAGGTGAATTATTGGTTTAATCTGTGAGTAGTGCTTAAGTGAGTAGTGGTTAGTCCTGCAATATGCCGAATTCAAAGTTACCCACTCAGGAATAATTTAGCGATCAAAGGCTAAGAAAATGCACACAAATCGCTAATCCACTAATCACTATTACAACATCTCCACTTCCTGTAAAGCATAAATAAGGCGGTTGATGTCCCCGTTATTTAATTGGAGTTTTCCCTTGATGGTAATCGGTTCTGTGGTATACTTAACCGGGTTTATAGCAACAACTTCCATAACAGTTTCCGGACCTGCTCCACCGCAGAAGTAGCACATATTATAAGGAAATGCAGAAAACACAAATTCCTTGTGGCTTTTATAGCCTTCCACAGGAATGATGTACCCCCTTACCGTCACTTCCTGCCCTTCCAAGGCCTTTACTTCTTCACTAAAAACCGGAATATCCACCTTAAAACCCATCATTTCATCGTATTGCTTCTTGAAAGTGATTTTGGAAAGGGTCTTCCACAAATTAACTTTACTTTTCTTAGCATCCTGTGCTTGTAGCAAAGAAATACTTAATATCGAAAAACTTAATACCGCAATGATATGCTTCATTATCCTTGATTTTTATTTTTTATAACATATGCAATTTAACGAATAAAAAGCGGGTATTCTTTTAATATTGTGTTAAATACATTTTTTTGTAATAAATTACTTCGTCAACGTCTCCGCAATATCTGTCCGAGATGCCTGTACCGCAGGAATCAATGCCGCGACAAAACCGATACCCAATGCCGCCAGTAAAAGCCAGCCTTCTTCCGGCATAAATTCCCAAGCCTTAAAATTATAGCGATAAGCATCTTTCATATAATCCGACATGAAGAACATACCGACATGACTGAGGAAAATACCCAGCAAGTAACCCATGAAAGCCAACAACAAACCTTCCAGAATCACCAGAAAAAACACCTTCCCCCTAGATGCACCCATTACTCGAATGAGCGCCAGTTCATACTTGCGCTCTTTTAAGGAATTGAACAGCGAAATAAAAATACTCAAGCCAGAGACAAAAACAATCAGGAAGGCTAATGCCTTTAAAGCATCTACCCCAACGCCCATCATCAAATGTAATCGGTTGATTTCAATAGCGGGAGTTGCCGCCTGCATATCCGTGTTTTCGTTGATGGAACGTTGCATATTAAGCGCCTGAAAATTCCGAGCCTTAAATTTTACCAATAAGGAAGTAATATCTTTATCTGGAAAATTGAGGAGGGATTGTGCTGTCGTTACGGCTGGCTTATCGTGGGAGTGGCCAGCGTGATCATGATCGTGGCCATCATGGGAATGATCGCCATGCGCATGATCATGACCGGAATGGTCTCCATGATCGTGGTCATGATCTTCATGATGGTGGACTTCATGATTATGCTCTTCTTCTGGGGTTTCCAATGCTGGTGGCGCATGGTCATGGTCATGCACTTCCCAGATACTTTCCGGACTACATAAAATCACTTGATCCAATACGGAATTACCTGCCTCGAAAATGCCGACTACCTCAAATTTATGGTCATGTTCATGAATCAAATTATCATCCATCACAAAACCATGAGAACTGTCAAACTTATCCCCGATTTTCATCCCCAAATCTGTCGCTAGTGAGGCTCCAATCGTCACTTCATACGTATTTTTCCAGAGTCGACCTTCTGCTACTTTTCCATTATAAAGATCGACATAATCATGTATTGTCCCCACGATCCGATACCCTTTGTAGCTATCCCCCAAAGACAACGGAACCGCCGATTTAATCAGTGGATGTTTGGGATTCAAAAAGGCTTTCACATCCTTGATGGCAACATTTCCCGTAGGAGCATCAATATGATACATGTTACACAAAATCAATTGCAACGGGCTACCTTTTGCCCCGACCACAAGATCTATCCCAGCCAGATTATTATCGAATTTTTCCTGTACTTGTTTATTGACCAACAACAGCAATGAAATCATCCCTGTCCCTAATGCAAATAAGATAAGGGTTAATAATAAGGATAAAGGTTTGTTGGTTAAATTTTTCCAGCTTAAGTTGAACATAAATATCAGAGTTGTTTGAAATCTTTGATTATTTGGCTGTTTTCGTGAATGTCTGAACCATGATTTGTATGATTAACAGATTACCATGATTTTTTGTCGGTCAATTTTCAATTGACCTCTACAGGCTGTGATCTTTGTTTGAGCATTGACTTTCAATAAGCTCATGCCTCCAACTCCACACTCTTATCAAATTGTGCTTTCAGCCGCCCATCGTGGGTAACGATCAACAAGGTTGCATTCTCCGCAATGGCCTGACTTTTCAACAATTTTATAACTTCTTCACAATTGTAATCATCAAGGGCAGAAGTTGGTTCATCAGCAAGAATAATCTCAGGATGATTCATCAGTGCACGCGCAATGGCTACACGCTGTTGTTCTCCTTGACTCAAATCACTAGTCTTGGCATGTAATTTATGTTTCAAACTCAGACGATCCAGCAATTCGACAGCTCTTTCTTTTGAAGGTTTTTCTCCGGCCAACTGTTGCGCCAGTAGCAAATTTTCTTGTACATTCAAGGCTTTCACAAAATGGGATTGTTGGAAAACGATGCCAATATGCTTTCCGCGAAAACGATCCAGTTCTGTAGCACTAAGCGATTTGATTGCTGTCCCTGCTACTACGACTTTGCCCTTTTGTGGCGTTCGCAAGCCACCGAGCAATTGCAATAAGGTTGTTTTCCCACTTCCGGAACGCCCCAGCAGGAGCCAGTGTTCTCCTTGTTGGCAGTTAATATCTGGGAACCGAATGGTTTGGTTTTGCCCGTAGGAAAATTCCAGATTTTGTGTTTGTAACATAGTTTTAATTTGCAAATTATTTTGGGTCTTTGACAATTTTTACATTGCTTATGTTCCAGCCATTTTATGACTGGCAAGGATATGCCGTTCCTACGGAACTCGCATGATTGTAAAATTTATTTTTTGCAAAAATTGTCAAACAACCTTATTTTTCAAATTCCATCAACTCAATTGGAGCACCATTGTGTTCAATCATGGCTACCCTGATCCCTTCCGAGGGCGGATTGGGTTCGGTTAAAATTTTAAAATCCCGTTTGGCCAGTTCCTCATCCAAGTTATTCACCTCAAAGGCCAAATGAGGAACCCGCTGCACTAATTCATGTACTGGGCTGTCTTCCTCAAACCTCATCCATTCTACACCATAGGGGCTTTTATCAAACCCGGATACATAAAATTTTAGATGCGGAATGTATCTTTCATTGGGTCTTTGTTGGGTTGTCGGAATGCCCATATGGTGATATTTCCATCCCCATTTTTCGATTTCTGGCGGTTCAGATTCTTTTCTGTTATTTACATGCATAGCTAAATGGATTTTGAAATTCCTACAACAAAGCCGCCCCAAAAACCCCTGCACTATCTCCCAATTTCGGCTTTAAAAACACCGTCTCTAACTGATTGTTAAAAACATATTTTTTGGCTTCCTCCACGCCTTCGGTATACAAAAGATCAATGTTTCCGACACCACCGCCAATCACGATGGCATCAGGATCTATAATGTTGACAATATAAGCGATTGCTTTTCCAAAATAAGTGGTCAACCTTTCCATGGTTTGAGTCGCAACTTTATCTTTTCCTGCCTCATGTAGGGCGACAATTTCTTTCAACGACCTTGATGTCCCCATCTCTCTTTTATAAAACCGCTCCAATGCCGGTCCAGAAATCATCGTTTCCACGCAGCCCGTTTTGCCACAATAGCAAATCCCGCCAGAAAAATCCAGAAAGTTATGTCCCCACTCTCCAGCAATACCTTGTCGGCCAGCAACAACTTTTCCATCAATAACCAATCCGCCACCGACACCGGTACCCATAATTACACCGAATACAACATTGGCTGTCCCTAATTGTTCTTTCACTGCCCCAAACTGGGCTTCTGCTATAGCAAAACAATTGGCATCATTGGCTATCTTAATTGGAATGCCAAGCGCTTTTTCGATGTCTGCTTGTAACGGCATCCCATTCAAGGCTGTCGTGTTGCAGTTTTTCATCAAATTCGTATAAGGATCAGCAATCCCCGGCGTACCAATACCGATGTGATCGGGCCTTAGCCCCGTTTCAGCCGTCAAGACTTCCACCAATTTGGAAATCTGGTTAATGACATGTTTATATCCCTTTTCTCCCTCTGTTTGCACTCGGATTCGTTTGAGCACATTAAGATTTTCCTTATCCTCAAGGATTACGCCCTCTATTTTTGTTCCGCCTAGATCAATACCCCAAATGGCCATAAGTTTCGTATTATATTTTTAGGAATCAGGTAATCTGTTAAAGGTATAAAATTGCAGGAAAAAATCACAATGGAAGCAGAAATGAAATAAGATTTTAAAGGAACAAAGGTTTACTAAACCTGCCTACGGCAATATCTCATACCTAAATTATACGATAGAACACTTTAAAACGGAGGTTTAGTAAACCTACATTTTCTCAAATGAGAACTGGCTGCATTATTACAGGTACGGATTTTGTAATTTATCATAAAATACCAACAACCGAAATGCATTTCCAAATTATCAGCCGAAATGCACTCTAATATTTAGCCGAAATGCATTCCGGCTCTACGGCATCCCTCTTTTTCTTCCTCAGAAACCGATAAAAATGTTGTATTAACGATAAAAAAACATATTTTTTATATAAAATTTGTATTATTTAAACGGATTTTGCTTTTTGTGCGTTTTTTACATTGAATGAAATTAATTCCATACATATTACTCTTTCTGCTATTCCTATGTTCTTGTCATTCGGAAACGAATCGTAGAACGGATTTTGCCGTACATGGAATTGATGTTTCTCATCACCAATCCATTATCAAATGGGATACTGTTGGTCAACAAGATATTCAGTTTGCCTTTGTCAAAGCCACAGAGGGGAAAACCATGAAGGACACAAACTTCTGCCAGAATTGGTCGGAGATGGAAAGGGTTGGCCTTTATAGGGGCGCTTACCACTTTTTTAGGCCAACGATATCGCCTTTGGATCAAGCCTTTAATTACATTGACCAAGTTCAGATCAATTATGGGGATTTTCCACCTGTCTTGGATGTTGAAGTAACGGATGGGGTTTCTAAAAATGTCTTGATTACACGGGTACAAACTTGGCTACACATTATTGAGAAAGAATATCGTATTCGGCCTATTATTTATACCAATCAAAAATTTTATAATACTTATCTTGCAGATGCATTCGAAGATTATGTGCTTTGGATCGCCAGATATAGCCAAAACCAACCAGAAGTTGATGGTAATGAGTGGATATTCTGGCAATATGGGAATCGTGGCCGGATGAAAGGCATCAATGGGTTTGTTGACTTTAATGTATTTCATGGGAATTTAGAGCAGTTGAAAAAACATTGCCTTTCACCATCTCCTGCCTTCAGTACGGCTTACTAAGTTCACCAATAAATCCTTTCCTATTCATCCCCATGTAGGGCCTTTTTATAACGAATCATAAGTTTTTTTGTTATAAAACTGTTAAAAAGGCTTTCATAGTCCGAGAGAAGATAATTTAAACTTGGCTTCGGCCTGTTATTATTTTATCTTGCATTTGTATTTATATAAAAAAATTAAATTGAATAATGAAACAAGTTTTGCTACCTATATTGCTGTTCCTAACTTTCAATCTTTCTGGACAGGGCATCGAATTTTTTGATGGAACTTGGGAAGAAGCACTTGAAAAGGCCAAAGCAGCGGAACAACTAATCTTTGTAGACGCTTATGCTAAATGGTGCGGCCCTTGTAAGCGCATGGCCAAAAATACCTTTACGAAAAAGCATGTCGGGGATTTCTTTAACAGTAATTTCCTGAATGTAAAAATGGACATGGAGAGTTCGGATGCCAAAACGTTTAGAAAGCATTATCCGGTGTCTTCTTACCCTACTTTGCTATTCATTAACGGAGATGGCGAGGTGGTCAGTAAGGGTGTTGGGGCTAAAAAGCCAGAGGATTTGATCAAAATGGGAGAATTTGCTATTTCGCAGTTTGATGTCAGCGAAGATTATGCTACGGCCTATGAAAAAGGCGACAGGGATCCGGAATTAATCTACAATTACGTAAAGGCCTTAAATAAGATGGGTAAGCCCAGTCTTAAAATTGTGAATGATTATCTCAAGACACAAACGGATATGACTACAGAGCATAACCTAAAATTCATTCAAGTTGCCTGTTCGGAAGCAGATTCCAAAGTTTTTGATTTACTGATTAAACATCGTCCCCAGATAGAAGCTGTTAGCTCAAAAGAGGCCGTGTTGGAAACCATAGCAGCCGCTTGCACCAGAACAGCCGAAAAAGCTGTCGAGTTTGAAAGTGATGATTTGCATGAAGAAGCTAAGGCCAAGATGAAAAAATACTATCCCGAAAAAGCACAGGCCTTCACCTTTGACAGGGATATGAAATACTACCTGGCTACGCACAATGCCAAGGCTTACATGAAATGTTGTAGTAATTTTGCAAAAAAAGAAGTGAAGAACAACGCCAGCCAACTGCATGACCTTGCCAAAACGATTCAGGATAATTTTCAGGACAACAGTAATGCGATGAAACAAGCAGAAAAATATGCTGGAAAAGCAGCCCAAAATGGTGGCCTTTCTAATTATTACTATACTTACGCTAATATTTTGATGCTAAATGGTAAGAAAAGTAAAGCACTTGAGATGGCTCGTAAATCGCTGGAATTATCCGAAGGCGATAGGGCTGCTGCTGCTGGTATTGAGAAGTTGATTCATAAGATTGAGGAGGGGTAGATTAGATCGGCTTCGCCTTTTAGACCTGCCTGCTTGTCAGCAGGACAGGCAGGTATTAGATCGTTCGCTAGCGCTCACTGTTAGATGTTAGACTATAAGACAGCAGAAGCAAGACTTGCTAGATTGCTTTTGAATAAATAAATTGGGTGTAGCAAGACGTAAAGCATTACACCTCTACGCAACCATAATTAATTACAATAATGAAAAAACAGATCTCCCTATTTTTATTGTTACTTGGTTTTAACTTTGTCTCTTTTGGCCAAGGTGATGGCATTTCCTTTGTTGAGGCTCCTTGGAAAGAGGTGCTGGATATGGCTAAAGAAGAAAACAAGCTCGTTTTTGTGGATGCTTATACCACTTGGTGTGGGCCATGCAAGAAAATGACTAGAGATGTTTTTGTACAACCTGCTGCCGGTGAGTTTTTTAACAAAAATTTCATCAATGTAAAGCTGGATGCGGAAAAAGGAGAAGGCGTCGAATTTGCGAATACGCATAATGTAATTGTTTACCCTACCCTGTTGTTTTTGTCCAGTGATGGCACTTTAGTGCATCGTTCTGCAGGTTATCATACCATGCCGCAGCTTATCGAGCTTGGGGAAACGGCACTTGACCCATCCCAAAGTCTTTCGGCCATGACAAAAAGGTATGATGATGGGGATCGGGCTCCTAACTTCCTATATAATTATGCCCATATGAAGTGGGAGGTGATGGATGGTAGCCACGCCCCTATTGCCAGTGAATACTTGAAAACACAATCGGATTGGGGGACGGATGAAAATCGGGCTTTTATTTTCAAATATCTCAATGATACGAAATCAGATATGTTCAATTACTTCGTTGATCATAAAGCTGATTTTGAGACACAGTTTGGAGCCAGTAAGGTTACGCAAAAGCTGGAAGGGCTGTTGAATAGTGTTTTGGTAAGTGGAGAGGAAAAACCTGATCTGGAGGAGGTAGACGCTTTGTTGGCCAAACTATATCCAGACCGAGCGGAAAAGTTGCAATCCAATTACCGGATGTCCTACTTCCGTAGCCAAGGAGATCGGGAAAATTATGCAAAAGCCGCCGTGAATTATTTCGATAAATTTTCGGATGTTACCGCGGACGAACTCAATGAAACCGCCTGGACTTTTTACGAAGTGATCAAGGATAAGGATATGCTGAAGAAAGCATTGGGTTGGTCGAAAAAGTCGGTTAAAATGGATAACAATTATTATAACAATGATACCTTAGCCGCCTTATATTACAAGTTGGGTTGCAAGAAAAAAGCCATCAAAGCTGCCAAAAAAGCGATTGAAGTTGCAAAGGCTGAAGGACAGGATTATCAGCCAACGAATGAATTATTGGAGGAGATTCATCAGCTTTGATAAGAGGTCATTTTTTCCATTTTTCACTCCGAATCAAAAAACGTAGAACCACAATGCATTGTGGTTCTACGTTTTTTAATGGCACCAATCATCGTTTACTCACAAATCCATCTCCAATACCTGTGGACAATGATCTGAATGAACCACATCGTTTAAATAAGCCGAATCTATAATTTTGTCTTTCAAATTTTCACTTACGGATTGGTAATCTATCCGCCAGCCTTTATTCCGTTCTCTGGATCTTGCCCGAAAGCTCCACCAGCTGAAAATAACTTCTTCCGGATACTTATAGCGAAAGGCATCCACAAAACCACTCCCCAACCAATCCGTCATCCAAGCCCTTTCTTCTGGTTTATAGCCAGAAGGTTTATCTTTTCTATCGGGGTTATGTATGTCCAGTTCGGTATGTACAATATTGTAATCGCCGACAACGATCAATTTGGGTCTTTCTTTTTTCAATTCGTTGATCCAATCTTGAAAATCTTCTAAGTAATCCATTTTGAAAGCGTGCCGCTCATCGCCACTGCTTCCAGAAGGGAAATAACAATTGAGTAAGGACCAATCTCCAAAATCCAGTCGTAAAATGCGACCTTCCCGATCATATTTTTCGATTCCACAACCTTCTACCACAAGGTCAGGTTGTTTTTTCGTTAGGGTTGCGACCCCGCTGTATCCCGCTTTTTCGGCAGAATGCCAGTAATGGTGATACCCTAAATCTTCCAATAATTGGACAGGAATTTGTTTTTGACGGGCTTTGGTTTCCTGAAGACAAATTATATCAAAATTATTGTCTTTCAACCAGTCCAGAAAACCTTTTTTGATACCGGCTCGTAAGCCATTAATATTATAAGTGATGATTTTCGTCATAGAGATGAGTATATTGCGACAAAATTTTAAGCCAGTTGCATCGGGCAATAAGACGGCCTGATTTTGGGTTTAGAAAATGTCTGAACCTTGACCTGCCTGCGTTCCTTGGAAGGCAGCTTCATGGGATTAGCTTGATTACCATGATTTTTATCGGTCAATTTGCAATTGACCTCTATTGTCCACAACTTTTATCTAGGAATATTACTTAACAAGGTCGTAATGCATTACGAACCTACGTAAATTATAAAAAATGAAATTCAAAAAATCTTTATTCCAAATTTTTCTAGCCTTATCCGCTATGGCTGTTTTTGCGGCATGTAAAGCAGGGGCTTGTGGTTGCCCGCAGTTTTAAATTTTACAGGATATTGGGTATAGATTTGCGACTTTGTAATTCATAGTTATAACGTCGCAAAGCATTGCGACGCTACCTAGCTTAACCGGATTTCATCATCATTATGGTCATAAAACCGATATTTGGTAAGGGCAAAGTCTGGATTAGGTTTAATTTTCACCCATTTCCAGTGTTCCTTAAACCATTGAGCCTGTATACTTTTCAACAATCCTTTACACAAGTAGGCATGCACATATGGATGGACATGAAGCTGTAGTTTTATATCTGGTCGAGATTGTAGAATAAAATTAAGATCTCTAACGATATCATCCGTAAGTAAGACCGTAGGATTGACCTTTCCGGTTCCCTTGCAGGAAGGACATAACTCGGCCGTATTGATTTTTACTTCTGGCCGCACCCGCTGTCGAGTAATTTGCATCAAGCCAAATTTACTCAATGCGAGAATGGTATGCTGAGCGCGATCTTTCTCCATGTGTTTTTTCATGGTTTTCACCAAAATCTTCTTGTGCTCAAGCACCCGCATATCTATAAAGTCTATAATGATTATGCCACCTATATCTCTAAGTCGGAGTTGCCGTGCAATTTCGGCAGCAGCCTCTAAATTTACAGCAAGGATAGATTGTGCCTGATCTCCTCGCACGACCTTTGGACCACTATTCACATCAATAACATGCATGGCTTCGGTATGCTCAATGACGAGGTAGGCCCCGCTGGGCATTGTCGCTGTTTTACCGAAAGAAGACTTAATTTGCCGATTGACGCCAAAGGCCTCAAAGATGGATTTTCCACTCCGATGAAGCTTGACGATGTTTAGTTGATCCGGAGCAATATCGCTTAAATAGCTTCTTACATTGGTATATAACTCTTTATCATTGACAA
>JAHDGC010000987.1 GCA_020627865.1 Saprospiraceae bacterium
AAATACTCTGGAAATAAAGAAGCTGGTTACTAATAGTTATTGTTAGGATACAGTTTTATATAAAAAAAACGTAGCGTCGCAATGCATTGCGACGCTACGTTTTTTTTATGCGAATAGGAATAAATAGTTGGTCAATAATCCCCAATAGACAATAGCACTAGTGTACAAGCAACCGAAACAAGAATCCCTGCCTCTTGTGCCAAACGCATCAACTCTGGATTCTCAGTTCCAGGATTAAAAATAATCCGTTTTGGATGTAAGGATAAAATATAGTCGTAATATGTTTTCTGGCGGGTTGGATTCAAATAAATCGTGATGGTATCCACATTTTCATGGAAATGCATTGTGGTGACTATGGGAATATCCTCAATAACACCTTCCCTAACACCCATAGGAATAGCCTCGTGCCCAGCACGCTTTAATTTACTGACAGCACGATAAGCATAGCGATCAGGATTGGGGCTGGCACCGAGGACGAGTGTTTTTTTCATTGCAGAATTTTGATTCTTTGACAATTTTGGTGAATGTCTGAACCATGACCTGCCTGCGTGACCTTGTCAGGCAGGTTCACCTGATTAATTGATTCTCATGATTTTTGTCGGTCAATTTTCAATGACCTCTGCTGGCCAAGACTTTTATCAAAGAGCTTTCTAAACCAACATTCTGATCGGATCTTCGATAATAGCTTTTAAAGTATTGAGGAAACGTGCACCGGAAGCACCATCCACAACACGATGATCGCAGGATAGCGTAACTTTCATCCGTTTGCCAACAGCCAATTCTCCATCTTTGACGACAGCTTTTTCTATAATACCACC
Source organism: Saprospiraceae bacterium (assembly GCA_020627865.1). GTDB lineage: Bacteria > Bacteroidota > Bacteroidia > Chitinophagales > Saprospiraceae > JAHDGC01. The sequence continues at coordinate 819 of JAHDGC010000987.1, forward strand.
AACAGCAAGAATACAAGCATCCGGAGGATTGATGATTGCTGTAAACTCTTCGATACCGAACATGCCAAGGTTAGAAATTGTAAAGGTATTACCTTGCATTTCGTTGGGTTGCAATTTTTTCTCTTTGGCTTTTCCAGCCAAGGTTTTCACCTCCGTATTGATTTGGGAAAGGGTTTTGTGGTTCGCATTGCGGATAACAGGTACCAAAAGGCCATCTTCTACGGCAACAGCTACGCCAATATTAATGTTTTTATTCACACGGATGCGATCTCCAAGCCAAGAAGAGTTGATTGTTGGGTGTTGTTGTAAGGCCGCAGCAACAGCTTTTACGATAATATCATTGAAAGAGATTTTTACTTCGGCCATCTCATTGATACGCTTGCGGGCTTCGATCGCGGCCACCATGTCCATTTCTATCGTCAAATAAAAGTGTGGTGCTGAGAATTTACTTTCACCGAGTCTACGGGCAATCGTTTTCCGCATTTGGGAAACGGGTAAATCTTCATAAGCATCTTCGGAAGTCGTGGCAACTTGTGGCGTAGCAATCCTCGGTGCGGGAGCTGCCTTGATATGGTTTTCAACATCCCGTTTGATGACACGGCCATTGTCTCCGGTTCCGGTAATTTCAGCGAGGTTTACCCCTGCGTCACGGGCAATGGATTTTGCCAATGGAGAAGCCTTAACCCGCTGGTCGCTAGCCACAGGAGTGGCAGTAACCGGTGTAACGACTTCAGCTACGGCCGTATGATCTTGCGCGGGGGCAGTGTCTGTTTGTGCAAGCCCATTTTGGCTTGAGCTATCTTGTGCTTGTGCCGCTTCAAGAATAGGCTTATAATCTTCACCTGCTTCTCCGATAACGGCGAGAATACCATTCACAGGTACGGAGCCTTCTTCAATTCCGATATAAAGCAAAACACCTTCCTGGTAGCTTTCCAGCTCCATCGTTGCTTTATCGGTTTCTACTTCAGCTAGTACATCCCCAGGTTCTACTTCATCTCCAACTTTTTTAAGCCATC
>JAHDGC010000149.1 GCA_020627865.1 Saprospiraceae bacterium
TTGTAACACACAATGTTAAAGTATTAATAAGCCTGCCTGTTGCCACGCAGACAGGATGCGGCGCACCGTCCCCGTAATGAAATTTTTCCCACTAAAGTGGGAGGTTTTAAACCTTATTTTGAGACCAATAAAGTATTCATATATTATTTTTAATCGCTAAATAGAAAATATGGTATCATCAAAGAAATTTTCAACCATAGGCTTAATGTCCGGTAGCTCCTTAGATGGACTCGACCTTGCCGCTTGTACCTTTGATGTCAGAATGGATGCAGCAAGTATTCCGGTAATTACCTGGGAAATGCTTGCCCATGAGACCATGCCCTTTTCTCCAGAATGGACAAGGCGATTGCAAGATGCGCCTCACTACCCTGCAAAGGAGCTGTTAGAAATACACCAATCTTTTGGGAAATATCTAGGACTACAGTGCCACACTTTTATCAAAAAAAATAAGCTCAAACCTGATTTTATTAGCTCACACGGCCACACGATTTTCCATCATCCGGAGCGGGGTTTTACCTTCCAGATTGGAGATGGTGCGGCTATCGCTGCCATAGCGCAACTTCCGGTAGTGGCAGATTTTCGCACTGCGGATATTGCCCTCGGTGGACAGGGCACCCCGATTGCCCCTGCTGCCGACAAGTATCTTTTCCCAGGATATGATTTCTATCTAAATATTGGCGGCATTTCCAACATTACAACTACACTAAACCAAAATTTAATCGCTTTTGATATTGCTCCTGCGAATCAAGCGCTCAATTTTCTGGCAAAACAAGCAGGGTTGGAATATGATAAAGATGGCTTGCTTGCTGCAAGGGGAAAAGTTGATCTTGAACTTAAAGCAGCATTGGAGGATTTGGATTATTTTACACAGCCCTATCCCAAGTCCTTGGACAACCAATGGATAAAGCAACACTACAATAGCATCTTTCAACAATATAGTTGCAGTATTCCAGATAAATTATGCACGGCATGCCATCAACAAGCCGAACAAATTTCACAAGCTGTACACGATCTTCAAAAATTGGAAGCCAAAAAGCAATATCATATGCTGGTTACGGGCGGCGGGGCTTTTAATTCATTTTTAATGGAAAAAATAAAAGAAAAATCCGGCTTGGAAATCGTATTGCCTTCGCCGGAAATTATTGCTTTTAAGGAAGCTATTTTAATGGGCCTGATGGGTGTTTTGCGGTGGTTGGAAATTCCGAATTGTTTTGCGAGCGTGACGGGGGCGGAAAAGGATAGTATTGGGGGAGGAATTTATATGTAGATTTTGAATTTTCAAATTTACACCGCCACCATAGCATGGCAAAGATTCAGGCATAAAATCCTGTCCAATCTTAAATCTCAGATTCCCCGGAAACCCGACAGCAAAAACAACTTGACAGTATAGAAAGAAGTCCTATACTAAAATATTTTCAGCAACTTTTTCATATGAAGGAATATCACTAATATGACTTCCGTAATGGGCAAAACAAACTTGGTTATCTTTATCCAGTACAAAAATACCCGGCAATTGCATTTCCTTCCCTTCAAACTTACCATGTCGATGCCCATAAGTCAAAGATTTGATAACCTTTGGCAACCCTGATGGATGCAAAAACTGAAGAATATTCCCTTCATGAATATTATACTTTTCATAAATTTCAGCTTTTGGGTCACAAACAATATGAAAAGGCCAATTTTTAGCCTCCGCTATTTTCTTAATGGTTTCCTGGCTACTTTGAATAATCAAAAAAACCTCTGCATCTTTGTCCTTGAATAAGGCAATTTGGTCTACTAGCCGCCTTATATCTAATTGACAAATCAGGCAACCATGGTACCTTAAAAAGATCAAAACCTTGTTTGTATTCTTGAAAGAGCGTTCAAGGTCAAAGTTTTCTGCCGCCCATGGGGAAACAAAAGAAAATATGGGAGCTTTATCGCCTCTTTTTAATTTATAATTCATAACCAATAAAATTTAATTATTCCGATAATATTTATCGAATGCATTTTGTTATACAAAACTATAATCACCCGGCAATGATCAGGATTTTCAGATTTAAGATATTAAAATTTCGTTCTGCTTTTTGGGCGTATCAAAGGTATTTTTCTGAACCATATAATTGTATATATACTCCGCATCTCTTCCAACACCAAATAGAAGAAAGGAGTTAATATTATATTGCCACTTCAAGCCCATAAAGTAAAGGTTTTCAATACTTGTTACCCCCCGATCATGAATAACACTATTCTTATCACCAAAGATATCAAGTTGGATAAACTTGTGGTAATTTGTCCTAAATCCTGTCGCCCAAACAATACCATCAACATTAACCTTACGGCCTTCACTATCCGTTAACAAGTTCCCCTCACATTTTGTGAGCCTAGCAAAAAGGTCAAATCCATGTTTTTTACTTAATGCCTTTGGGTACAGTCCATAGGTTGCATCTCCCACAAACATCAGTTTATTTGACATTTTTTTACCCAAACGAGAATGCCGTCCAATTTTAAAAATACCAATGAGCTTAAACCACCAAAAAATATCAATGCCCAATAGTTTCCGAGGGAATCTTTTGAGGTTCCCCTCGAATAAACTTACATTATGTTTGGTACTTAACTCTTTTGCGATGCTAATGCCGGAATTCGCAGAACCAATAACAGCAATATTTAATTTTCTATCAGGGAATGACCCTAAGTTTCTGTAATGCAGGGAATGCATTTGAACAACATCTCGCGATAAACCATATGCTAACGGCGGAATAAATGGAGTAGCATAATAACCAGAAGACACAATCAAGTTTCTGCATTCAAAGTTCCCTTTATTGGTTTCTATTATGAAATGCTTTTCAGGTTTTGACACGGTATTAACCTTTGTCCCTTCAAAAATTCTATCCATAAATGCACTTGCATAGTTTTGCAAAAACTTAACGACATCTTCCTTTGCCGGAAACTTCTCGGCTGTTTCGATGGCTGCCCCCGGCATATAATTGAAGGGGTTTGGGGTAATGAGTTTCAGACAATCATAACGATTTATCCAACCGCTCGCAACCTGATCTTTTTCCAAGATGATAAAATCTCTGTTATCTTTATGAAGATAATGAGCAATGGCTAAACCTGCTTGCCCTGCTCCGATAATAATTGTAGGATAAAAAGTATTATTCATTTTTGTACAAAATATTTAAAATCCAAGGAATCATTAATAACACTAAAAAGGAGGAAGAAAGCATCCCTCCAACAATCGTAAGGGCGAGTGGTTGCCATAAACTACTCCCTGAATAAATCATTGGCAATAGCCCCATTATTGTGGTAATGGAAGTAATCAATATGGGAGCGAACCTACGTTTACCACTTTCAATAACAGCCTCTAAACTAGACATTTCCAAATTTTTCATCAAGCCATTATAAGTATCTACCAAGAGCATGGAGTTATTAATAACAACCCCCGTAATACTGGTAAAACCAATAAATGCTAAGAACGAAAAAGTTTGGTTAAAGAGGTATAGAATAAATATAGAGCCAATGAAGGCCAGCGGAATTGCCAGTAGTACCACGATAGGTTGCAGATAACTCCTAAACTGTAAAACCAAAACGGAATATATAGCCAATATCCCAACAAGAATTTTACCGATCAAGCCCCCAAAGGATTTTCTTGAGGTTTTATATTCTCCCCCATACTCTATTTCTATGTCTGGTGATAGAGAAAGCTGCCCAATTGATTCCATTAGTTCATTTGTCTTATTCAGCACATTAATCCCCCCTTTCACATCTGCCTCAATTGTGAATGCATTTTTTTCATTAAAATATTCTATATTCGAAGCCTGCTTTTTCAACTTGAGCTTTCCAAAGTTATGGAAGGGGATATACTCTCCAGAAATCCTTGAACGAACTTTAAGCTTTTCCAATATATCCGTGTATTGCATTTTTCCACCCAACTCCCCACAAGAAACTTTTAGTGCATATTCCTTCTCTTTGATGGTTACATCTTCTAATTCCAAACCGGACAACATAATCAATATTCCCCTTCTTACCTCAAGGCTATTCAAGCCCCAATCTCCTATTTTTTCCTCGTCTATTTCAAGATCATAAACAAACTCTAATTCATCAAACGGGCTTTTAATCGACGTAATTTCCTTATCTTTTTCAAGGAGTGTCAATACTTTGGATGCCGATGCTTCAAGGTTCTTGCGGGAATTACTGAGCAATTTTATTTCTACCGGAGCATTTATCGGCGGGCCATTCATAAATTGTTTCACCTTGATCCTCGCTGATGAAATACGCTTCAATTGGTCTTCTAAAACCGCGACATGTTCTCCAAAATCTTTGTTCCACTTTTTATAAAAAACAACAACTTGAGCATAATCCGAATTAAATCCTTTCGGAAAAATATTATAATATAATTTCGGGTTTCCGTGCCCAACATTAACGGCGCAATATTTCACATCCTCATCTTTCAAAATGGCCATAGTGATTTCATCTGCTGCCTCTTGAGTAACATCGAAAGCACTTCCCTTTGGCATTTCAATATCGACCAGTAAAATCGCTTTGTCCGCAGGCGGAAAAAGTGTAACACCCACTTTCTTGAAAACCACTATACTGGCAACAATGACCAGCAATAAAGAAATGGAGAAAAAAAATGGATGCTTGATAAGCTGTCCGAGTAGTTTTGTATATTTATCGGCTAACTTATACATGTACACCCCTAACCATCCATGTCCTTTCTCATCTTTCAATATAAAACCGGAAAGGACCGGCGTCAATATTAAAGAAAAGACCAGTGAGGCAATCAAACAAAAAATCACCGTAATCGGAAGTGTCTTAATGTATTCGCCGGTTCTCCCCCCTAACTGTGTCATCGGCAAAAAAACCAAACCAGTCGTCACGGATGAATTAATGACTGGCCACATAATACTTTTTACCCCTTCTGTAATAGCTTCCATTTTTGAATGTCCCTCAGCAATCAACCTGTGGATATTTTCGATAATGACAATATTATCATCAACAACCAAACCTATTGAGATAATCAACCCAGCAATACTAACCTGCTGTAATGCAAAACCAGCCAAATACAAAAGCCAAACGGCGGATAAAATGGAAATAGGAATAATGATACTGGCAATAAAAGAATTGCGCAGGCCTAAAACAATGAAGATTAAAAAGGTTACCAAGCCAATACCTTGGATAAGGTTGAGGCGTAATTCTTCCAGCTTGCTATCTACCGAATCAAACTGGTCAAATATTTTCTCAACTTGGATAGTCCCTTTATACTTCGATGAAAAATTATCAATAATTTCATCTACATCCCGGGAGATGTTTGATAAAATGGCACTTTTCTTGGCATTTGCAGAGACGAATATACCTAGATGATTATTATACCTTGTGTAATACCTGCTATCCATATCTTCCTCAATAGACACATCCGCCACGTCCCTCACCCTAACCACTTCTCCCCCCTTACTCAGCAAAATTGTATTGGATATATCCTCCAAATTTAAGAACCCGTGAGGAGTAATGACAGACAAATCATAGGTATCACTCTGTAGTTTACCACTGGGTAAAATGGTAAGTCGCTCCTTCATTTTACCCAATACCAACTCTATAGGGATTTTTCTCAAATTCAGTCGATCAAGATCAAGCTTAACATTAACAAATTGCTTACGGTCTCCTCTTATAGTTACCTTATTTATGCCATTAACTGCTCCAATAGCATCTTTCAAGTCTTCGGCAATATCATTAAGCCTATAGTCAAAGGTTCCCTCCGTTGAAAATAGTGCTACCTGAACAACATTAACATCTAATGGGTTAACCTTACTGATGTCCACATCTTTTACAGCACTAGGAAAATCAATACCATTAACGACCCCTTTGATATCATCTAGCTTGGCATCTACATCTACAGATGACTCTGCCTCCAACCTAACGGTAAGGAAATTATCATTTATTATGGTTCGCGACTCAACAATATCCTCTATTTCTTCAAGGCCATCCTCCAAGTCTTCTATAATTGCTTTTTCTATATAATCGCTAGTTGTCCCGGGAGCAAAAACCACTACGGAGTAAAATGGGAGGTTAAGCACCGGGTCTTCAAGTTTCCTGATATCTACTATTGCAGAAAGCGAAGCAACGATTACTAAAACAGTTAAGACCAGTATAAATTTTCTATATTTAAGCATCCGTGAAATTAATCTATTATTCTTATGCCGTCATCTATTCCATTAAATGTTTCTATGTAAGTATACGCTGCAAAAGTTTCTGGCAAAGCGACCCCATCATCATATAAGTGAATAAAATTGGCCTCCATTCTTTTTATCTTCCCTGCACTAAGAATGTAAAAATCTACGGTATCGCCGTTTGTTATATTTCCAACAAACTTTAGGGGGAGCAGCGCCAGTTTTTCTTCCTGTTTTACAGGAATATTCAACTCAACAGAATGACCATCCCTAATAGTTTTGATATTTCGGAATGCGACCTCCATCAAATATAGCCCATTCGCAGAAGGGGAATAACTTAAACTCGAAACTTTCCCCATGACTATATCTTCTAAACCCTCGAAGAATAATTGTATATCCATACCCAACGACACTTGTGTATATATGTCTTCCGCGATATACGCTACTACATTTTTTTTGGCACTTTTAAAATTTACAACGGGTACTAATGGAGGCACAAAGACACCCGTTTCGTAATTTCTTTTACTGACATAACCATCAAAAGGAGCGACAAGTGTTGTTTTTCCAATATTGTATACTACCCTCGCCATTTTTTTGTCCAGTATTTTCTTTTTCGTTTCTAATTTTTCAATGTCTCCAAAAGAACCTATATCATCTTTTTGGAGTTCGTATAATTTCCGTAAATCCCTTTCCAAATCTTCAAGAGAGATTTCCAGCTCTGCTTTCTGGTTTTCCAACTCAAAGGGGTCTATACGACAAAGCACATCCCCTTTCCTAATGAATACGTTCTCATTCACGATCGAGGTTATCTCTCCTCCTCCCTTGAAGTTCAACTGTAGATTTTCTTTTACAGAGACTTTACCAGTTACCTTAATCGGTCTACTGCTGGATAATACCGGACTATAAGTCTTAATTTGTTCAATAGATAATGCTGTAGGTTGCTCTTCTTCGAGAAGGCTACGCATGTTACTTTCATCTTCTTTACTTGTAGCACTCCCGCATGACAACATAGAGAGTATCAGTAAAAAAAAACAGCAACTAAGGACTAAACGCCCAGTTACAAAGAATAACATCTTGCACATATTCAATCTTTAAATTAGATAAATTGATTTTGCTTGTTTCATATTCAAGGTGGTATTTTAACACATCAACAACATCTATTTTCCCTTGTAAATATTTTTTTTTATGGTTAGCATAGACCTTATTTGCGAGAGCAACTTTTCTTTCACTTGTTTCCATAGTCACTCTTTTCGCAGACAAACTATTCAACCTATCGACCATTTGCAGCAACAATTTTTCCGCTGTATCTTCTTTTCCAAGTGCTAAAAGTTCCTGTTTAATTTTATTTTTCTCAATATCATGGTTCCGGAGTCCCCCATCAAACAAATCCCAAGAAGCGCTAACAGAGCATCTAACATAATAATTTTTCAACGATATATCCTCCAAAAAACCCTCAAACCCAGTCTGTCCGACGAGATTGATATCGGGCTGCCATTTCTTTTCCCCTTTTTCAATATCGTAATCCACTATTCGCTTTTTGACATCAAAGATTTCAAATTCTTTTCTCGACAGGTCAACTTGCAGTTGGCCTTCATCGAAGGCAAGTTTGTCCAAGGTACTTAAGATCAAACTATCTTCATCCATCATAATCTCCATGTCCAGACTATTACCAACTAAAGCATTAAATTTGGCCTTCAAACTCTGTTGCTTTGCATAAATCAACTGTTGTTGTTCTCGTTGTTTGTAAATTTCATAATCAATGTAATCTTCATCTATGGCCTCAACAAACCCTTTCTCAATAAGCTTGCTCGTTTTATTTTTTAAATCTGTAAGATAAGCCCCAACTTCCGCTTGTATATCCAACATATTTTTTAGCCTGTACAATTCTAAGTAGTTGATCTTAATATCCTTAATCAACTCTTTCTCAAAAATCTCCAGCTCAAGCATCTCTAGCTTAACAAGTTCGTTTGCAACTTTATTGTTAAGCGTTATCTTCTTATTTAATAGTGACCAGATACCTGAAAGCCCAACGTTGTAGAAATTATTCGGAGCCAACTGTTCCTCATAATCATTCAACTCTAAATTTAAGGATTCATTTCCCGTAATTTGATAAAGGGTACTATAAACCGGGTTCATAACATCACCAAGCGGGAAAGCAATCCTACGCCCTCCATAAGCAACAGTATAATCACTAGCTAATTTTATAGTCGGATATTTAAATGTTTTCGCAATTTGGATATCTTTATTAGCGATATCGGAATCCATCTTCTTCATCAATACATTTAAATTTACTTCAATTGCTTGTCGTATGTATTGCTCTAAATAAGTACTTTGTTGGGCAACCAAGTCACCACAACAAAATAACAAAAATAACAAAAAGCAGACTTTACGAATACTCATATTGACCATATAATGAAAAGACATTTTTAATCCCAAGTACTAGTAGTTTTATATCCTTCATCTTCGTATGAACCCCAAAACTAATACGTACTGTTTTCCTTATTTCACTCTCCGAGAATCCCATGGCTCCCAAAACAGTCTTATTATCATTGCTTTTTTTATTCGAGCCGCATGCAGAGCCAGTAGAAATCATAATATTATGTTTGAAATCCAGAAACTCCATGAGGGCATCTCCTTTGATAAAAGGGAAACGAATACTCAATATACTGTTTACGGCATCTTTTTCATTCAGGTGAAAAGGAATATTATACTGGTTTAACATAGAGATGAAGTAATCCTTACATGCTTTGTAATGCTGGTTGATTTTATCTTCATACTTCAAGATATACCTCACCGCTACCCCCATCGCAAGGATAGCAAATACATTCTCAGTACCACACCTTAACCCTCTTTCTTGGCCTCCCCCATGCAGTAGGGGTTCAATGCTTAATGTGTCTTTGAGGTACAATACCCCCGCTCCTTTAGGAGCAAATATTTTATGCCCCGAAAAAGTGAGTGCATCTATATTTAAATCCTCCACATTAACCTTTACCTTGGAAATACCTTGAGTCGCGTCAACATGGAAAAAGCAATTATGTTGGGCAGCCATTTCTCCAATTTCTTGAATTGGGAACTTCTGCCCTGTCTCGTTATTCACCATCATTACACTCAAAAAAGTAGCCTTCTTTTTAGCAATCTGAAAATTTAGCTCTTCCAAATCACAGACAGTTGCAGGTGGCAGATATGTTGCTTTTATTTTACCACGGGTTGCAAGGTTTTCAATCGTTTTTAATACAGATGGATGCTCAACCGATGTTGTAATATAATGGTGGTTTAGCTCACTCCATTTTTCATAAAAACCTTTTATAGCAGTGTTATTTGATTCTGTCGCTCCGGATGTAAATATAATATTTTCAGGGTTTGAGGCACCAATCAATAGGGCAACATCTGCCCTAACTTGGTTGATTTTATCTTTCACAGATTGCCCGATATTATATTTGCTTGACGGATTGGCGAAACCAAGCAAATATGCTTCGGCCTCTTCCAAGATTTCCGCCAAAACTGGTGTTGTGGCTGCATTATCAAAGTACATGTTGGTTTAAATTTAAAGTTTTATCAAACAATTCTTTCAATATATCTAAACAATGCATTTGCTTAGGTTCTAACTCCCCTAACAATTCAGGGTACTTCTCCCTGAAGCCACGAATTTCATCAAGGGATTTCTCTTTTATACAGGAGCTAAAAATACTAGCTGTGGCCAACGAAGTTGCGCATCCATATGCCTTATATCTAATATCTTCAACCGTCTTGCCATCTTTGCTCAATTTCAACTGCACCTGAACCCTATCATCACAAGCAGGGTTCCCTAGCTCAAATTCTACATCAAAATCATCAAGGCTACCAACATTTCGGGGTGCCGTAAAATGTGCTATAATTTTATCTGAATACATAATTATAGTATTTTTTTTACAATTTTAATATTTTTACTTCATATTATTACTTCTGACTTAATGACTTTCAATAAAACCTAAAGTCATTAAGCCAGAAGATGTGGATCAAGCTATAATACATGAACCAGCACTAACCGCTTTTTCGGCATCATCCATCTGCTTTTCTAGGTTAATGGCACAACAACCAATTTCCGCACCCCGTACCCTAGAAATATAATTCATCTTATGCCCGTTCCTGCCGCATTCACATGTCGACGTTTTATCCAAATACACCAAGTCTTCCGTCAAAATAAAAGTCGGGTAAGATTGCGAGATAGGATCTAGAATTGCCAGTACTCCTCTTTCACCATCCTTAACTTCTTTTGACAAATCATTCAAGTCGCGTACAGAATAATGCACCCAAGGGGATACATGTTTCTTGTTATGTTTACACTCAACAGCCAAACTATTACACTCGACCAAACCAAATGTATCGCGAACATGGGTAGCCGGCACCCCTAAGTATTCGTTGCATAAATCGTTGAATTCCCTACGAGGAATTTGCTTGCCTGTATATCTTTTCCAGCCTCCAAGGTTAATGATAATAGAGTTTTTATCCAGCTTAAGGTTTATGTTTTTCTTCTTCAAACTTTCTATAAACCTGTGTACCAAAAACGGGGGCCCAATAATATGTCTGGTATGTTTACCTTCCCATCTTTTTAAGACCTCAAGTGCCTCATCTACATAAAAACGTTTCCCCTTCATAGCATACCAAGATCCATCGGCCATCCCCTCAATCATACCCAACACTTTAATCATACCCATCTCCGGAATATCTTCTGTAGACGGCATCAAATACAAAATTGCCCCCGAAGATATTTTGAAAAACTCCCTATACATAGCATATAGAGAAAGCATCGCATCATCTACCGTTTTAGAATCTCGCCGGCTAACACTCGGGATACCGCTTGTCCCCGTACTTCTCATTTCATACTCTATTTCTTCCAGTCCCTTTGTTAAAAAAACATGGGAATCTACATCCTTAAAACGCTTAACCGGAATTAGGGGAATTTTCACTAAATCATCGTAACTTTTAATACTTTCAATAGAGACCCCTTTGCTCAAGCAAGCCTCCCGATAAAAGGAATTATTACTGAAGTGATATTGAAAGTTCTCAATAATTAATTTTGTTTTTAATTCGTTTTGTTCTTGGGTGGATAATTGATATACCTTGGACAAATTGCATATCATCTCACCAAAGCTTCTGATTTGCTTCATAATTCTTTAATTTTAAAAATTTAATATTTGTAAATAGTTTTTTATTTTAAAAATTTAATTTGTAATATAATCAGTGTCAACTCTTGGGCATGTCGTCACCAAAAGATATCAAAAAATACTACTGAATAAGTAAAACAACAATGTTTGAAATAAGACTAAATTCACGTTATTTCACAAATAAAGCAATGTTTTATTTCGTACAAGTAAATAGCCATCCAGTGATAAACTATGCATGATGTTATAACATTTAATCAATACATACTTTAACTT
>JAHDGC010000150.1:0-4805 GCA_020627865.1 Saprospiraceae bacterium
TAAAGGCCTCAATAAACATAACGGATAGGATAAAAAATTCACCAGCAAGATAATATGGATAGATGAAAAAATTAGAAATCTTGAGTTGGCTTAAAATCTTTGTGACGGCTTCTATTACAAAAATAAAACCCAAATAGTGAACATACCATCGGGGAGCTTGGGGCAACACTGTGTATTTGCGCAACCCTAGAAAAGTAGCCAATACCAACAGGCTAAAAGAAAACATACTAACAGCCTGATAAAAAAGCAAATAAAAATCTTCCATTTGTTTTCAGGTCTGGTTTGCAAATCAGATGTTTCCGCAAAATGGAGGGCACGGGGTAGACCAATCATCCGCATTGGAATCCACTTCCTCGATAGAAGACTGCCTATTGCCTTGTTGGGGTGATTCCTTGTTTGTTTTGTTTAAAACCGATTTAAGCAAGGAAGCCGTTTGTGTCACACTATCATATCCTACGAAAATAAGGATAGGAACCAAACCGTCATAAATCTCTGTTTCTCTGAACCCGAAAAAACAATAAATTTCCGAAACCTCTTCGCCCTTCATTAAATCGGGCGTAGGTACCTTAAACAACTTTACGATACTTGCACCTTTATCAGGAGCATTACATTTTGCATAGAACCAATTGATGCACTGATTCCGCCAAGATTGCATGTAGGAGATGGCCGTGTGCAGGTTAATGTTAGGCTTATTATCGTAAGGTAAGTTTTTGATTTCTTCATTTTTGAGTACCTGAAGATTACCAGACAAGGTCACTTTTCGTACGGTGGAGATCATCCATTGCTCTTCTAGATAAAGCGATTTGACCAAAGGCTGGAGTGGAAGCGTTAGATATGGTGCTTCAAGTTCTTCCCCTTTTGCATTCAAGGGAACGATAATCAATACCAATTTGTCTTGTTGGATGCCGAGGTAAGCATGGAAATTATAGTAACGGTTGTTGTTCTTGAACCATTCCAGATCGTCTTGGTGTAGCCGGAAGATAGATGTGGGGTTTACCAGTTTTTTTATGGTAGGAAAGTCTGATCTTTCTTTTTCCCAAGCACTAATAGCCTTGAGGTAGTCCTCTTTTGAAATCATTGTATTCATTAGGTATGTTGGTTTTTGCACCTGTTTTAATCAGGGAGGGGAACAGGCGATTAGGGTTTAAAATATAAATATACAAAAAAATAGTATGCAATTCTATCCTTAGGAATGATAATTTAATAAATATGCCAATTTTGAGTTAGAGATTTTTGTTCCCATTCCTTATTTAAACATATTCAATAATGAGAGAGAAATGTTGGCTATTCGAAACAAAAAACACCTGAATCTATCATGACGATAGTTCAGGTATTTCTTATTTTCATAACGGCTACTTGATGCTGTTTGCTTTACTTTTGCCCTAGGATTCTAGAAAGGAACAACGATAAATGGATCCCAAACAAAATATCCAAGTACATTTCCGGAGGCAGCCTCAACCAATTGGAAAGACATGGTATACTGAATCGTTTGATCAATCTGTGTTACTTTGGCAGAAGTCCGATACACATGATTAACGTATTGGGATTTCGGTGCTTCAGGGTTTGAACTCGGAGGAAGGAGCACACCCGCTTCTATATTGTGGTATGCTATATCCTCGATACCCATAGGAGCACTTCCTTTTGTCAGGTTAAACTGGCTGTCATAAATGAAGGCAGAGTAAGTTGTATTGCTGGCAAATGTACTCATGGTCCAGGTGATCTCATCTCCAGAAGATGCATCAATTTGCAACTCCGATTTGGCTTGTTGATCATTAGAAACGACGCCTCTTTTGCCCACCATGTAAATGTAATTGTCTGATCCTCCCCAGGCTCCTAAAGAAGTAGGGCTGTTTAAAGAACCGGGCTGAAGTGTGCCTGTGTTGAGATGGTTAACAAGGTTGTCTGCATCTACGAGAACTGCGATATTAATTTGTGACATTTTGAAATGATTTTTTGGCCTGCCTGCATGTTTGCGAGGACAGGTAGGTTAAGAAATAAAATTAATTTTTTTAAAATATTTAATTAAAATGTACAATGCAAAGATACAATGAGGGGAGGCTGTATAGTAGAGGAGAAAATACCAATATGAAAATTAGGTATTTATACGGAATCAAGAATAGTAGTGCAGTGATTCGTAAATAGTTATGCCATGAACCAGTAGTGTTCTGTAAATAAAGTTCTTGACAAGAATGAGTTCCGTAGGAACGACATATCCTTGCCAGAGATGCGAATCTCTGGAGCGTTTGTAGAGAAAAATGATTATTAAAAATTTAATTCACAAGCCAGCATTTCAGCATAAAGACAATAAATATTTAAATAAAACATAAATAAATAATGTTTTATTTGTTTTCTGCAAATGTTTATTCGTATATTGCAGCATGATACGATTACTTTCTTACAGAAGAAAGTTTTTTTTGACAAAAAAGTGTGTGCGCACACACGGGAATATTCTCACAGCGAATATTTTTTTATTAAAAAATGTGCGCGCACACACAAAATGGGAAAGTAATCTGTAATTTCTGTAAATAATATACATCTTCTATTATGAAAAAGATATACTACTTCTTCACCACACTATTTATTATATATGCTACACTTGTTTCAGGGCAATCTTCCCAGCTAGAGGTTATCGCTTGGGTACCACCGTACGGAATTGATGCCTGCAAGAATGCTGTTCAGGCCGACTTCGGAACCTGCGATGCAAGCGATGGCCTCACCCGAATTGGTTTACAATTCTGGACGCCAAACACAAACGGGACCATCAAGTATGCCAACCATGAGTTTTATACACCGACGGATGCGGATGTCACTTGGTGGAAAAATTGGGGTGCGGCCAACAATGTCGAGATTTTACTTTGTATTTATAATAATATCGGTGCTTGGGATTGGGATCTGGCCGTTTCTGCTTTTGCCAATAATCGGACAACTTTCATCAACGAACTCATCGCGGAAATGGAGCGGCTCGACTTGGACGGTATTGACCTCGATCTAGAAGGTGTCGGTAGCTTTGATAGTGATCGGGCTGCTTATGCGCTTTTTGTACAGGAGCTTTCCGCAGAGCTGAAGGCTAGGGGAAAGATTTTGACCATTGATACTTTTCATTACATCTGGAATGCTCCAAACCAAAACTGGTGGCAAGATTGGGTTGGGTTGGTAGATAATATTCACTCCATGGGTTATGATGATCTTTATGAAGGTGGAAGCAATTACCAACCTTATTCTTTCCAACAAAATGCTTGCTACAATGCTGGATATACCGGCGATGTAGTCTTGATGGGCATGCCGTCTTGGTTGTCTTCTTGGGGTACTTCTTCGGGGCGAGGAACTTCTGCTCAAGCACATGTACAGGAAGTTCGCTATGATTTGAATGAACCAACGGGTCTTGCCATTTGGGATTTGCAGTTGCAGGGCTGGCAAAACTCTGACCTCTGGTGTGAGATTGCGGGCTTGAAAGGGGAGGGCGGTTGCCCTGCTGCGGGAACGGCTTGTGATGATAGCGACCCGAATACGACAAATGATGTGGAAGATGGTAACTGTAACTGTGCTGGTGTGCCTTGTCAAACTGCGGGAACAGCTTGTGATGATAATGATCCTTGTACCACAAATGATGTCTTTGATAACAACTGTAATTGCGCTGGAACTTTCCAAGATGCGGATAGCGATGGTGTTTGTGATGCTAATGATATTTGCAATGGTTTTGATGACAACTTAATAGGAACAAGTTGCAACGATAATGATCCTTGTACGACAAATGATGTTTACACCACAAACTGCGACTGTGCCGGAACCTATGCCGATAGTGATGCAGATGGTGTTTGTGATGCCAATGATATTTGTGCTGGTTATGACGATACTGTAGATACAGATGGCGATGGTACACCGGATGGTTGTGATAATTGTAACGATACCGCTACTGCGCAAGATGGATGCAGCGAAACGGCAGGAACGGTTGACCTTGCGATTACTAATGCAACGGGTGGCCCTTACGTTTGGTATGATGTCCCTACGGGTGGTACAGCATTGGGTACAGGTACTTCGTTTACAACTCCAGCGATCTCCACCACGACTACTTACTACGTTGCGGAAGAAGGCAGCTTTTCGGCTACAGCAGGGCCAGCGGTTTCAAACAATGGTTTTACAGGAGTTAATGATTGGTTCTCTGCCACACAAATTTCTTTTGATGCTTTGCAAGGTTTTACCTTGAAGGCATTTACCATCAGGGCATTAATCTGGGGCGGCACACATAATATCTCCGTGGAGATAAGAAACACCGGAGGAAGTTTAGTTTCTGGCGGTGCGCAAACCTTTAGTATAACCAGTAGTTCAAGTGGGCCTTTCTGGGAAACGGTTTCGCTTTCCGGTGGTGGGGTTGATCTTGCGGCAGGTAGCTATACCCTTTCCGTTACGGGTGCTGTCGGTATTGGTCATTGGACGAATGCAGCATATCCGGTAGTAGATGACTATTTGTCTATTACGGGATGTAACCAGCCTGGGCAGATTTTGGCAATACACGATTGGCAGATAGAAGGGGGGAGTGGTGGCAATTGTGATCGCTTGCCCGTTGTTGCCCAAATTGGAAATTGTGGCGGCACTTGTCCAGATACGGGTTTGCCTTGCGATGATAATGATACTTGTACAATCAATGACATGATTGACGACAATTGCAACTGTGTGGGTACTTTTCAAGATAGTGACAGTGACGGCATTTGTGATGCGGATGATCTTTGTGATAACAATATAACAGGAACGACATGTAACGACAACGATCCTTGTACCATCAATGATGTTTACGATGCCAACTGCAA
>JAHDGC010000150.1:4905-11555 GCA_020627865.1 Saprospiraceae bacterium
AACGATGGTATTTGTGATGCGGACGATACTTGTAACAATAATCTTGCAGGGACGGCATGCAATGACAATGATGCTTGTACGATCAATGATGTTTATGATGCGAATTGTAACTGTGCGGGTACTTTCCAAGATAGTGATAACGATGGCATTTGTGATGCCGATGAAACAGATGGATGCAGCCCCACAACTGGAACGTTTATTAACAATCCGTTGACGCACACGGGGGCTGGGTCAAATGCAACAACTTTAGCCTTCAATGATCCGACGAGAGATGTTTCTTTCGCCATAACAAATATTAGCCAACGCACAGGCGGACCGGGTTCAAGAAGATATATTGAACTTGTTACGGTAAGTTATGTTGATGGTGGCGGAAACACAAATACCTATGGCACTTACAATGGATCAAATGTGAATGCTGCAACCGTAAACATTACGGGGATCGTACAGTCCGTAACGGTAAGTTTGACAGATGCAATGGATGGCGATTCCGGTACTTCGCAAATGAGCATTGACCTCAGTACTGTTGACTTTTGTAGTACTACGAGTGGCGGTTGTCCGGATGCGGACGGGGACGGCATTTGTGATGCGGAAGACCTTTGCCCTGACTTTGATGACAATCTAATCGGCACCGCTTGTGATGATAATGATGCCTGCACCATTAATGATATTTATGATGGTAGTTGCAATTGTGTGGGCACCTTCCAAGATAGTGACAATGATGGTATTTGTGATGCGGACGAAACTGGTGGTTGCACACCGACGACCAGCACATTTTCAAGTAATCCTCTGACGCATTCGGGTGTGGGTTCTAATACCTCAAGCTTGATTTTCTCCGGGACACATCAGGATATTTCTTTTTCTATCAGCAATATTGGCCAAAAGGCAAATGGTCCCGGATCAAGAAGATACATCGAGTTGGTTACCGTGAATTATGTGGATGAATTTGGCAACACGAATGTATATGGTACTTATAATGGCTCAAGTGTCAGTTCCGCAGCGGTCAATATTTCCGGCATAGTACAATCCGTAACTATAATACTGGAAGATGCGATGGATGGTGATTCTGGTACTTCAGAAATGAGCATTAGCATGACGGATGTGAGTTCTTGTGAAGTTCTTGGCTTCAGGAGTGATGAAAATAAAAAACTAGAAAACTTTACTGAAGTAAAATTGTTCCCGAATCCTACGAGTGGTTTTGTGTTCCTAGAAATGAACGCATCTGACAGCCCTGTTACCATAAGTGTATTTGATGTTTTTGGTAAAAAGATTATGGATAGAAGTTATCCGTATTCAGAACAGTTAAATCTAGATTTGAACACTTATGCCCAAAATTCAATTTTTATTGTGATGGTAAAAATAGGGGAGCAGGCACCGAAGAGTTTCCGTATTTTCAAAACAGAATAGTACTTGCTGAGTGCCTTAATGTTGACTAAAGATATTGGTTTATATCTGTTTGGTTTTAAATCCGGATGCATGCTGGTTCTTCTGCCAGCATGCATATTTGATCTTTATTAGTTACTAGGAATTAAGATGGCCTGATTGGTGGATGTCTTGGACATTCACTGGTCAGGTTTCTTATTAATGGTCTCAATAAAAAATACCTGAACGTACCACAATGGCCGTTCAGGTATGACTTTGGAGGATTCAAAATAGACGTTTAGCTAATATGATTTATCCCATGAAACTTAATGCTCACAAGGCTCAATATCCGCAGAAAACTCAGCACCTTTCTTGACTTCGAACCCCGCTTTCATTAAGATGTGTTCTCCTGCACGGAAATTAATATCTAAATGGGGCGGGATAATAGCGCCGGAAGTTACACCTGTCCCAGCTCTATAGGTACCGGATTGGGTAACGCCCAAGACCTCAATGTTTGCTATACAAGCATCGACACAACCGACTTCTTTTAACACAATATTATCTAGCCAAACTTCGTGTGCACTATCACCAAAGAAGAAATCTAGATCTGCAAAATCCGTGGATGCAGGTGCAGTAAAGTTCAGGGTAAAAGACGCTAGGTCAGTTTTCAGGTTAACCTGTTGAAAAAGGAAAGTGCTCCAAGATTCAATATTGGGATCAATACTCACGACCAAAGGTCTGGGAGCTGCTGCCCAGGCATCAAAAGTGAGTTCGTAATTTACATTGGCTGCTAAGGGTAGTGGATATTGTCCGAGTCCGGCATCCCAAGAGTCTTGACCAGTGGTGATATCGCTTACCCAAACTCTTTGGTTGCTGGCCATAGCAGTACACATCCAAGATGCCCAGTCATTCAGGTTATTGGTAAAATTACCATTTTTAATGATGTTACAACTTGGAGGAAGGGTTGGACAATCTACTGGAGCAGCTACAATATTGTCAAACGTTACTGTTGTGGCATCTCCGCCCAGATGAAACTCAAGACGAACTTGCGGGTTTGTCATGTCTGCCATCGTAAAGGTATAGGTGTAGTCTTGCATGGTTGAATTAAGATTAACCTGTTCATAGAAAAACACTGTATAAGGATATGCTATAGACCTTAGTTGAATACCTATCGTCCTGTTTGAAGCAGCGGCAGCTTTAAACCGCACTTCGTAAACCTGTTCCTGATTTAGTGTAAAAGAAGCTTGATAAACAATAGCATTTTGTGGCGCTGCATCCGGATTAATATTGGAAACCTCCATAACACCATTATGCCATGACGGAATACATCCCCAGTAATCCCAACCCAAAACATTCATGTTGAACATATCATTTTCGAGGAGGTTACAAGAAGAGGAGGGTGGGGGACAATCCGAAGCCATCAAGCTGACATCATCTAGATATACATTGGCTGTATTTCCTCCTAGGTTAAACTGTAATACCGCTTCTAATGCATCAGGATCGTTTACTGTAAAGGTAAAAGTATAGTGTTGTGTGAGGGATGTTAGATTTATCATTTGTTCGTGGTGAGTTACCGTAGAAGAACCAAACCGCACAAATGCTGTCCTGTTAGCAGATGCGGACGCATAAAAACTAAGCTCGTACTCCCGACCATTATTGACAGAAATTGGTTTTGTGAAAAATCTTGATGCTGACACATCATTGCTACCAGCCGTAATGTTGGTGATCGCTGCTTCTCCATTATTATAATTAGAAGAACAACCAACTGCATTCCAATGCTTGAGATCAAAATCAAAAGTTCCGTTAGGAATATGTTCACATTCATCGGGCATGATATCTAAACAATTTACGGCACGAACACTGATATCATCAATCATAATGACTGCATCCGAATCCGCAACATGGAATTCCAGGTTGACTTGGCTAGAAGAAGTGTCGGCCATGGTAAAAGTATAGCTGTATTCCTGCATACTTGTAGTGAGGCTTATATTTTGTTCTCCATAATAATAATTACTTGGTGGGACGGACAGGCCGAGTTTAAATCCAAGTGTACGGTCTGTTGCGGCAGAAGCTTTGAAACTAACAATGTATTCTTCTCCCTCAAGCAAGGAGAACCCTCCCTGATATACAAAAGCGTCCCATGCTACATTTCCGGCAGTAATATTGGTAATGCTCATGCTTCTGTTATCAAATACAGGGGTGCATGCATTGCCATACCAACCGTCAATGTTGTTATCAAAATTTCCATTAACAATAAACTCGCATCCTTCTCCGGCAGGTGTTCCCATGCAAACACAGTTTTCATCATAAACATCACATATTGTATTTGGGTTCTCATCATCACAAGATGTACCCGCATCCATGCAAGTTCCTACACAGTTACAATATCCATCATGCTGATCGTTCACGGTGTTTGGATTCCCATCATCGCAGGGTGTTCCTTGAGGTGGGCAAGGGGCCAACTCCACGATAATCGGTTTGACTCCAATAACGAGGGAAATAGTACTCCCATCATAATCCGGAACTGGAATGCATTGTCCTCCGGGAGCATCTCCGTTAATCTCGACAGTATACCCCGGAGCCGCAGTACTTGCATAAGATACCGTAGCAGTTTCCTGCGAATCCCCATCAATCGGAAGCCAAGCCGCTATATGGGTAACATTTCCATCAGCATCTCCATACTTATAAATATAAGCACCTTCGTCTTCCCGATAAGCTTCAATAAAATGATAGTCTCCCAAGATTGCTACCAAAGTATTCATCGCAACGAAAGTCTTCTTGGGTTTATAACTATTGTCCATAGATTCTGTCAATCCGGATCGCGTAAATAAACTGGACGGTATCTCCTGACCGTTATCATCGTACTGCTTTTCTTGATTGGCGTAGAAAAAATATGTGGCCCCGTCCAGATTGCTCCGGTGGGCAATCATGGCTCCTCTGGGGACATAGGCCACAGCAGCCTCTTCCGAGACACATTCTGAATGGACACAATCTTCGTTGACACTTGGAGAATCCCAACCCCATTCCGAAAGTAAGATTTTTTTGCCGGGCATGTTGGCATCTCGAAAGCGAACAGCACTTCGGATACCGTTAAACTCCGAACCGGGATGTTCGGGATGGACGGCAATTCTTTCTCCTGTTGGTGATCTGATGAAGCTATAATTGTGGATATTGATGCCGTCCAGATCTCCGATTGCGCTCTCCGGAATTCTAGCACCAATATAGTTCCTAAATTGAAGGTCTTCGGAAGGTATTTCTACATGGGGATCATAGGCTTGCAAAGCACAAGGAAAAACTTCTATTGCAGAGTCAGCGGATTTTGCACCACGGGCCATCCCGCTTAAAATTTCGCGATAAATTGCCGCATCATAATACCAAGGTTCGTTACCAATTTCTATGGTTTCCACGAGTCCATTACCATGAGTTGGGCCAAAGTGTAAGGCAAATGCACGTCCATAATTATATGCGGATTGGTAAGGATCGTTCCATTGATCTTCCCACCATATGCGTAAATTAAGATATAAATCAAATTGCAAAGTTGTCTGTACTTTTAAACCGGCATCTACCCAAGCTTGATATTCTTTATCCCAATCCAACCAACAATCGAGCAGGACACAATCCTCACAAGTAGGAGATGGACAGCCTGTTCCCATTTGGCTAAAATCGACGGGGGAATCCGGGTCTGGGATATCCCAACTCATGAAATGATAGTTTCTTGCATGCGATGCATAACTATTGTGTAACAAGGGGCCTTGTCCATTCGGTAAATTATCAGAAGAAATGCCTTGACCCCAGCCCCAGACCGTATTGATGCCAATAATGTCTCCCAGCTTATGGGTACTGATCACATCGGTAGGCAACGGAGGGCCAAATTCTCCGTGAACAGGATTGACCTGTATTTCAAAAACGGAAACCCCAGACTGTGTGCTTAAGTTTACCCGATGTTCTACCCTGACATATCGAGCCATCGTGCCTGCTGGTAAAAATGTTTGCACGGTAGCATAATTAGAGGGATCAAGAGCAGCGACTTCTGTCCAGCTTGTAGCATCCTCGCTGATGTAAAGTCTAGTGTTTACGGCAGTGTTCGTTTTCGTCCCAACTTTGGTTTTAATATCACTTATGATATATGATTGTGTCAGATCAAGGGTAACATGTTCTGCAGGAGGTACTATTAGCCCTCCAATTTCGTAGAGTTGAAAACTTTGCGTAGAGGATAGCCTAAGTTTTGTATAAGCCCTGCTATCCAGTTTGTAACCAATAACTCCCCAATTCTGCATGGGGGTATGCGTTTCAAGATATGAAACTTCTCCAGTTGCTGTAATACCATAGATAACAATATCGGCCGGCGCATTAGTTTTTATAGAATAATAAACCAAGTGTTGGTCTGGGGCGAAATGGACTTCAAGTTCGGCAGAACCATTTGAGCTGGAAATCGTAACAAAGCCATTGTCTGGGTCTCCATCCCGGACAACATCAAAATCGGTGATACCATCGCTGATGAGCATGAAATCTTGATCTTCTATAAAAACATTCTCGTCTGATCTCGATAAGTACTTTCGGGGTAGCGGAT
This sequence comes from Saprospiraceae bacterium, assembly GCA_020627865.1. Lineage (GTDB taxonomy): Bacteria > Bacteroidota > Bacteroidia > Chitinophagales > Saprospiraceae > JAHDGC01. The sequence continues at coordinate 10,835 of JAHDGC010000150.1, forward strand.
TCGTAGATTGCCAAGACGTTGCCAGATCGTTGTCTATAACATTTTCTGGCGCATTAATGGAAGAAGAAGCGGTAGCGGTTGCATTTTCTGACAATGGTTCTACATATCCTGCGTCGGGAATCCATTGTTGTGCAATTAAGCTGTTGCAAAAAATAAAAAGAAGTAGTAACAGTAAGTTCGTGTTTCTTTTCATGGCATTAATATTTAATTGTGAAATAAATTGAGCTTTTTTGTTGCAAGTTTTGCTTGAATATAGGCATAGGTATTTACCCCCTGTTTGATCATAATCAAGAAGGTTTATATAAGGATGCAAAACATTATGCTTACTTTATGGCAAAGTCAGTTAAGTATGCAAGTGAGTTGCAACAAGTTTTGGCTTTTGTTTTGTAATATTGGGTCTAATTTTGAACCCTGCTCTTCCCTGCAATGTAGTTGATGACATAAAGGTTGCTCATACATAGTACCATTATATGACTACATATACAGGAATAGTATTGATATTAGATGGAGTCTAGTTATCTTATGTGAATTAAAAGAAAGATGTGCTTGTGTTTCAGTGTTGTTTTGGTTTAACTTTATATTTTTATCACTACAAAGATATATAAAAAAAGATAACATGCAAAGTTATTAACATATTTTTTTTAGGATAGCGCTTTGGAAGAGGTGGTTTATTTATTTTCAACTGGTTTTGCATCAGAAATCGATGGGGGGAACTCTTTAG
>JAHDGC010000151.1 GCA_020627865.1 Saprospiraceae bacterium
GGTAAGCTTGGATATTGATATGTCTTCCGAGTTTCCGGGCACCTATTTCGGTGTTTATCGCTCGCAGATCAACAACCAGGAACAAGCGGCAGTAGTAGCTGAGCATATCGAACAAGCTAGCCACGTACAGCTCGATGGCATCATGGGATATGAAGCCCAAATTGCAGGATTAGGGGATAATGTGTCTGGGAAACCATTGATGAACCGGGTAGTTCGGCTGTTAAAAAAACGCTCCATTAAAGAAGTCGCAAATCGGAGGGAAGCTGTTATAACAAAACTACCTCAATTGCGATTTGTGAATGCTGGTGGCAGTGGTAGCCTTGAAACATCCCGACAGGAAAAATGGGTTACGGAAGTCACGGTGGGTTCCGCTTTCTTTTGTCCCACACTATTTGATGCTTACACCAATTTTTCACATCTTCCGGCAGCGGCATTTGCCTTGGAAATCACAAGACAACCACGTGCAGATATATTTACTTGCCTCGGTGGTGGCTATATTGCATCTGGAAGTCCGGGTTTTGACAAAATACCGCAACCTTATTTACCAGAATCCGTACAGCTCATTAAGAATGAAGGAGCAGGAGAAGTTCAAACGCCGTTTTCCTACAAAGGAAAAGAGCTGCTAAATCTGGGTGATCCGGTTTTCATGCGGCATGCCAAAGCAGGCGAATTATGTGAGCGATTCAATGAACTATACCTTGTTAGTAAGGGAAAAATTGTAGACAAGGTACTTACATACAGAGGCGAAGGGCAATGTTTTATGTAATTTTAGCCTCCATCTAATCTTTTCAGACTAAAATATTTTACATACTACGGGACGTTTAATTATAGCATAAAAGAGAATCTGCAATTTATCAATCAAGTTGTTTGGTTTATTTTTACTATGTTTAGCACATAATTATGCTATAGCATTAATTGGTTTAATCAAATCAAATGAGTGAGAAATTTGAAAACTGGAGTGGCAGTCTTCAGTTTACGCCCGAAAAAATAATGTACCCACAATCTGATGATGAAGTCATTCGGATTGTGCGTCGTGCTGTGCAAGCCGGAAAAACAGTTCGTATGATCGGTAGTGGACACAGTTGGACACCGCTTGTCAAAACGGATAGTATCTTGTTATCCCTTCAAAAGTATCAGGGCATCGTTTCAATTGATAGAGAAAATAACATTGCGGAGGTAAAGGCAGGTACCAGCATCAAACAACTGGGGGAATTGCTCTATGAGCAAGGTTATGCCATGGAAAATCTTGGCGATATAGATGTGCAATCCCTTGCTGGAGCCCTATCTACGGGCACTCACGGAACTGGGGTGAACTACGGAACCCTTTCCACACAATTAGAAGGCGTCACTTTTATCAATGGATTAGGCGAAATCATCACTTGCTCCCGAGAAGTCAAACCAGAATTGTTTCGGGCAGCACAAGTATCCTTGGGAGCCTTAGGGGTGATTGTCCGGATGAAAATTAGAGTCGTCCCCACTTTTCGTTTAAAACTACACACCAAGGGCGCTAACCTTGAGGAAACACTAGATCGACTAGAGGATTATAAAAGAGAATACCAGCATTTTGAATTTTATTGGATGCCAGGCACCAAAAAGGTATACCTTAAAATGGCCAATCCTTCGACAGATGAATTCCGAGGTATTGGCATATCCAGGGTTTTGCAAGAAATTTTTCTAGAAAATATACTGCTGGGGAGTTTAATGTGGGTAGCCCGCTTTATCCCAGCATTTTCCCGGATGATCAGTAAAATTATTGCAGCATCCACCTCCGAGAATATCATTGTAGATCATAGTCATCGTATTTTCGCTACTGTTCGTTGGATAAAGTTCAACGAAATGGAGTACAACATCCCTAAAGAACACTTTAAAACCGTCATTTATGAGATGGAAGCCGCTTTTGAAAGGGAAAAGTATCAGGTGCCCTTCCCTATAGAATGCCGCTGGGTGAAAAAAGATAATATTATGATCAGCCCCGCTTCGGGTCGGGATAGTGCTTATATCGCCATCCACCAGTTCAAGGGGATGAAATACGACAAATATTTCAATGATATGGAGAAAATTTTCCGGAAATATAATGGTAGGCCTCATTATGGGAAAATGAATAGTGCGAATCTGGCAAATTTTGCGAAAATTTATCCAGAATGGGAAAGTTTCCAATCTATCCGCAAGGAACAAGACCCACAAGGCGTATTCCTGAACCCCTATCTGAAGGGCATTTTCGGGGCTAAAATGCCAGAAAAACACCAACATATTTAATTTTTTTAATTTCTGTTGTAAAAATACTAGCATCATTTTAAAAATTCCTTTATATTTGCAGCCGACCTTTACATCAAATACTTTTTTGATACAAAAAATGGTCGCGTGGCCGAGTGGCTAGGCAGTGGTCTGCAAAACCATGTACAGCGGTTCGAATCCGCTCGCGACCTCATAATCTTATTCCTAATCCTCATGTAATTTCTTACATGGGGATTCTTTTTTTATAGTTTTGATAATTTTTGCACTTTTCACGTTCCAGACATTTTATATCTGGCAATAACATGTCGTTCCTCCGGAACTTACATAATTGTAAAATTATCAAGCAACTTTTCATAGTAACAATTAAATTTTCCTGATTATGAAAAACAAATTCAACAGCCTACTTATCCTTGTTTTTTTGTGTACTACTTTACTAGCAATAGCATCTAACAGTGAAGAAAATAATACTTATCCTGCCATAATTACATCCATAGATGCTCCACTCTCCGACACTGTTGCGCTTATTGTCGAAGATGTTACTTTAGCTTGCCAACAAGATACGCTCTCCATTAGTATTTCTGCCTACGGTTTCAATGATATAACTAGTATGCAGTTTTCTATTGCTTGGGATCCTAATTATTTGCAATACAATGGTGTGAGCAATATGGGTAATCTACCCAATAATACTGAAGCTAATTTTGGTAACGTTTCAAACGGAACACTGCCTTATTCTTGGGTAGACCCTCTTTTCATGGGCATAACCTTGCCTCCCGGCACAACTATTTTTGATCTCAATTTCATCGTTCTTCAACAACCCATACAAGGAACTACGATCGCTATTACAAACATTCCCGTTGCTATAGAAATTGCAGATAATGTACCTAACATACTTTCTGTGTATACAGATGACGGTTTTATTACTGCTTCCAACTCATCAGCACCATCATTTGATTCGTGTCCTGCAGATATTTATACTTTATCTACGATAGGAACTTGTACTGCTACCGTTACTTGGAATGAACCCGTAGTTTCGGGGCAATGTGGCAATGCCACAACCATTACCAGTACCCATAGCTCGGGAGATAGTTTCCCAGTAGGAACAACCCTCGTTACTTATCTGGCAACCGATGCTGATGGAAATACAGCCGCCTGTAATTTTCTGGTCAGTGTTTGTTCTTCGGATACGCCGTTTATCACACCTCCAGCGGATATCATTGTAGAATGTCCTTCCGATATTCCCCCTCCAGATAACTTATCTTGGGTGGATAACTGTGGTGGCGATGGGGTTATTAGCTTAACAGAAACCGCTGACACCAGCAGTTGTCCTATTATTATTACCCGAATATGGACTTACACAGATCAATGTGGAAATACGAATACAGCAACCCAACAGATTATCGTAAATGATGTTACGGCACCCACGTTGCAAAATCCTCCCGCAGATGCAACCATTTCCTGTGGTGTAATCGCTCCTAATATGCCATCATTGGTCTGGACAGATAATTGTGATGGGACAGGTACGACAGCTGGAACGGAAACAGTAAGTAATGGTATTCCTCAAATTCTAACCCGTACATGGTCACGCACGGATGCCTGTGGGAATATCGCGACCGCAACGCAAAGCATTACTATTTTGGAGCAAGGACAAAATGATAATGACTTTTCTATCCAGGGCGGCAATATTATCATAGAAGATACTTGCAATGGTCTTATCCAGAAATCTCCTAATGGAACTTGTTATAAGATTTTGATTGGAGATAATGGTACGCTATCCACAGTGCAGGTGCCCTGTCCATAGGTATTTTCAAGATAAGCTTACAGCAGGATTGTCGGCAAAAAGAAATAACCGATAATCCTGCTGCAAAACAACAAATATTTCATATATAATTTATATATTTACATCCCCCGTGTAAATCCCCTTCCAAATCTTCTATTTTCACAAAAACTTACCATCATAATGAAGAATCTGTTATGCTTGCTGATTTTCTTGTGCCCCTTCATGATCTTCGCACAAGATACCATTACTGTTGTTTACTATAATGTACTCAATTACCCCAATCCAAGCAATAATGATCCGCAAGGAAATGACAATGCTCGTGCTATTGCTTTCCGAGAAATCATGGAAGAAGCGGATGCAGATATTATTTTAATAGAAGAATTGAAAAGTGCTACTGGAGCGGATATGCTTAAAAACGAACTGAACAATAATACTCAAGGAAAAGTATTCGATCGGGCACCTCAATTTTTTGGCTATGGTAATAGCTCGCTTGGCAATATGATATTTTTCAACACCAATTTATCTTCCCTAATCTTTCAGGAGGAAGTGCCGCGCATCAATTCCCAAGAAGCTCCCGATGGCTCCATTAATATAGCACCAAGACCCAATTCTTATTATGAACTGGAAGTTTTCAGTCCAGCAAATCCGGTTGATAAAGATACCATACATTTTTTTGTTGGGCATTTTAAGGCCAGTGACAGCAACCACAGTAATGAGCCTTTTCTAATCCCAGATAACGAGCGCCGCGTTCTCAGTGCGTTGGATATTATGGACTATACCAATACGAATTTGCAGCCTACAGATAACATTATGGCGGGGGGTGACTTCAACTTTTATAGTTATCTTTCTGACAATACCAACGCGCCATTCCATGACGAACCCGCCTATGATTCTCTAATCAATCCGGTTTCTTATCCCATTCATTTTATTGATAAACAAGGTCCCTGGACTAGAGATAGTGCAGCGCCTTCTAGTGTTACGAAATATACCCAATCAACCCGATTAAATTATAATGAATATGGCAATGAAGGAGCTAGTGCGGGCCTTGATGATCGTTTTGATTTTGCTTTAATCAATGATGCCTTAGATCTTGGCCTCAAGAAAACAAGATATATTGAAGGAAGCAATATCGCTTTCGGTTCTCCGAACCAACTCGATGTTTCTGTCCTCAGTGGCAATAGCCCCGTAAAGAACCAGCTCCATGCCATGTCTGACCATTTGCCTGTTCTAACCAAACTAGCCTTCAATTATTCCACCGAATGCCTAATCGCAGGGGTTTCAACCAATGGCTCTTGCCAAGGAATTGACTATACCTATGAAGTAAGTTTTGGTGCCAATTATGATAGTGGCACCTATGAAGTAGTGGACATTACCAATGGCAATACCGTATTGGCAACCGATACTATTTCTCCAATTTCCATTACCATCTCCAGTATTACGGATACGACGGCGTTTCAGATTGTCGTCAGAGACGCCCTAGACACCTCTTGCGTAAGCCTACCCACCACCATTACCCCAGAAAATTGCTCGACTAATTGTGGCATCACGATTACTGCCATCAACACCATTTGCCAACCAGATAGTCTTTATGATTTGGAAGTTTGTTTTGATTATCAAAATCCAGCGTCTGATTCCGTAAATATCATCGTGGCGGGTCAATTTTTCGGCGCTTACCCACTTCCTACCGTTTCCGGCGAATGTATTGTTATTCCTTCAAATACTTTAAATATGACTGGAGATGGTAGTGCAATGTTAGAGGTGTTAGTCCAAAATGTTCCCCCTCCAATCCCCCCAACCGAACCATTCATCAGTGAATTTCATTATGATAATGGCGGAACGGATGTAGGAGAATTTATAGAGATTACGGCCGCTAACGGTACGGACTTATCTGAGTACACGCTTTATTTTTACAATGGCAATGGAAATATTGTCTATAATTCTTACCAATTATCAGGTGCCATTTCCAATGTATCCAATACTTGCGAAGCGGTTGCATTTCAATTACCTTTTACCATACAGAATGGTGCTCCTGATGCCATTGCTTTAGTAAACAATATCTCATCCGAAGTATTGGAATTTATAAGTTATGAGGGAACACTCGTCGCTTCGGGTGGCCCTGCAAATGGCATGACTAGTATAGATATTAATGTTCAAGAATCTTCTGGTACTTCCGCTGGTTTCTCTCTTCAGAAAACAGATGCCGGGTGGGTTGGCCCAATTCCAGAAACACCTAGTGTTCTAAACGATGGGCTAACTTCGTGTAGTAGTGGTAGTGGTAGCGTTACCTGTGAAGCATCCAGTACCTATGACGAACCGGATTGCTCTGTGAATACTTGCCCAATGAATTTGGTAGAAAATACTTCACCTATCCCAGACGGAGCCTATCAAGCATCTGAAAATATCAGTTCTTCTGCTGAACTGTCCAATACAGGCAATGTTATTTTTAATGCTGGAGTTTCTATTGATCTGCTACCGGGATTTTACGTGCCGCAGGGTGCTGAATTTTTGGGGATTATTGGAGGATGTACACCATAACGAAACCGTAGAGACGGAATTGTATAGCGGAGACGGAATGAATTCCGTCTCTACGATTCCACAGTTTGGATCAGAAAAAAACCATCGTTACCCTGTTTCTGATATAGCGGCATCAGGACAAGGCAATCTGAGGGAGCACGAATTTCCCCATGACGATCTCTGGCCAATATGGTACCTGCTTTCACTGCCTGAAAGTTTTCAAAATCTGGCTCCATACGGAAATTGTCTCCTTCTTTGATTGAGTGAACCGTAATGAGTTCTGTAACTTGTGGTAAGCCTGCCGAATATTCTATCAACAAAGAATCATGACGATTCTCCACATGATGCCCTTCCACACAGCCGATAGTCCGCATGCAATTTATCAATGCTGCTATAGCTCTATTAATACTAAGGGGATCATTGTGTTGTCCTGATTCAAAGCAAAGGCCAACGGTCGGTACTCCCGTGTTTTCTTCCGTAAAATAATGCAGTGTTGATCCCTGTATACCTTTTAACAAGCCCTTAATCACGGGAGCATGTAACTCCAAGGCAATCCGCACACTTTCTGGGTTTTCTGTTGGAATACCAAAAATCCCCCCATGCGCTGTTGTAGTGTGTAAATCAAGGAATATTAATTTCTCAGGTTGGTAATCTTCAATTTCTTTTTCAATGATTTCCAACAATTCTTTCATCTCCTGCTCTTCTGGAGGTAAATCTGCTATATTCGTATTTTTAATAACATTTACCTTATCCGGAATCCACTGCCGATTGAGATCTTTCTCAACAAACCTTTGCCCTTTCCTGAAAGCCCTCAGATTTCCTGTCAGCCCCAGGAATCTCCCCTTGAATCGAAACTCTGGATTGGTAATAGGCTCTACTTCCAACATCTTAAAAATCAAATCCAATGCCCGTACTCCTGCCGGTTCATTCCCATGCATACCACCGACAGAAATCAATAAAGGTCCCCTTTCCGTTCCTTCAAATCTTCCTATAATTCTTTTTATCTCGAACGCTCTGTTTATCATCGTTTTTTTGTGTAAAACCGCAAGCGGTGTAAAAAGTGATTAGTTGCTGGTGATTAGTCTACACTTTCTTGGCTTCTAATCTCTAAATTTATTTGCATGTAGCTTGATTTTTAACAAATCAAATGAATAAATCACCTTTTACTCTGCTCAAAGTATGGAATAATTTAAATCGTCTCTTATCATATCATAGTATCAAAATCATGCTTACAATAGCCTCACTCGGCATCTTGAAGAACTAATCACGTTCTACCCAATCACTAAACACTATTGAGCATCTTTCCAGCGCCACAAATAGTAACAGGCAGTAGTCCTATATGGCTTCCAGTTTTCGGCAATTTCGAAAAGCTTTGGTTTCAACTTTTTTCCTTGTTCTTCCAATCCATATAAGCCCTTAATTGCTTGTTGAATCCCCAAGTCGTCTACGGGAAAAACATCTGGCCTGCCTAAATTAAACATTAATATCATCTGCGCTGTCCATTTGCCAACACCTTTTATTTGGGTTAAAAACAGGATTATTTCTTCATCAGACATTTCCGCCCAATCTTTTCTTTTTCTAGGATTTTCCAATGCAAAGTTAGCCACATTTTTAACATATCCTGCTTTTTGCATAGACAAACCCGCTTTTCGGAGTTCCCCTATCTCAACCGCAATTACCTGATCAAAAAAAGGACTTTTCGTACTAAACATATCTAAAAAACGGCCATAAATTGTTGCTGCCGCTTTCACAGAAAGCTGCTGAGAAATGATGGATCGCATTAAATCTTCGTAAAGATTATTTTCGCTAATTGTGATCTTGAGTGGAACAGATTCTATTATCCTTTTTAATAATTTGTCCTTTGATAAATGCCTGCGTATTTCTTTCATTAGCACACCCATATATAAAGCTTCAAAATGCCATTTAGTAAACAAAATTAGTTTTTCACATAGCGTTTTTCAGAATAGGTTCCCGCAAATTACACAAACCACTTTGAATTTTATTAATTTTGCTAAAGCTTAACAGATTTTATACCCCAAGCAGTGTACAAAAGTGATTTGTTACGTTGTTGCCTACCTGAGCAAGTTCACGTAGATAGGATACGCACTTTCTTAGCTTTCGTTCGCTAAATCCGTTCCCGTGTAGCTTTTCATCAAAAAAGTTTAACATAAAAAATCACTTTCCGGCCTACGTAACTTGTCAGGTTTATCTTTTTCAAAGCACATATCAAAATTCAATTCAAAAACAACAATATAAATACACAAAACTTGAGTGTATAAGGCATATATGCAGAAAAAAAAGCTGTGCAATAACAAAATAATTACAATAACTTTCTAATTTATTAAAATGCACCGTACTAAAAATATTGTTTTTCTCTTCTTTTTCTGCTATAGCATTACTTTTCTCACATCGGAAATAAATGCCCAACAAGATTGGCAGCAAAAAGTCAATCCTGAATTAATGAAGCTTTTGGATAATGGAGCCGAGGCCGAATTTTTAATCATGATGAAAGAACAAGCTGACCTCTCCGCAACTCGTGTATTACAAAGTAAAAACGAGAAGGCCCGTTATGTTTTTAATCAACTTCAGACAACATCAAAACGCAGCCAACAAAAATTACTGGACAAGCTAGCACTACAACAAGTAAAACACAAGAGCTTTTATATTGTCAATGCCATTTTTGCTAAGGGAAACCTCGAACTAGTTCAGGAGATTGCCATGATGGATGAAGTTCGCCGGATTGCTGATAATCCACATGCTAAATTGGAAATGCCAATCGCTGCACCTGCGACTCAAAACAGAAACGCTGCAGAATGGGGCATCACCATGATGCAAGCCGATCAAGTATGGGACTTGGGTTTTACCGGAGAGGATGTTGTCATTGGAGGACAGGATACGGGTTTTGATTGGGAACATCCCGCGCTTAAGGATTCCTATCGCGGCTGGTTTGGCTTTGGAGAAATCCACGACTATAACTGGCATGATGCTATCCGAGAGCTTAGTCCACTGCATAATGATCCCGATATTACAGATGAAAGCCAGAACCCTTGCGGGTTTAGTTCTCCCGAACCTTGCGACGACGGGAGTCACGGCACGCACACAATGGGTACAATGGTAGGATTAGATGGTGAGAACCAAATTGGCGTTGCTCCTGGAGCAACATGGATTGCCTGTAGGAATATGGATCGGGGCTACGGTTCTCCGGCTACTTATATAGAATGCTTCGAATGGTTCCTAGCTCCAACCGACCTTAACGATGAAAACCCCGATCCGGAAATGGCTCCCCATGTAATTAATAATTCCTGGGGCTGTCCGGAAATGGAAGGCTGCAATCCTGATAACTGGGCCATGATGGAGCAGGCTGTTATGAACCTTAAAACTTCCGGTGTGGTAGTCGTGGTATCAGCCGGGAATAGTGGTAGCGGCTGCGGCAGCGTTTCAAATCCTTCTGCTATATTTGAACCTAGTTTCTCTATCGGGGCTACAAGTGCGACTGACCAAATTGCGAATTTCAGTAGTCGTGGTCCCGTTACCGTGGATGGAAGTGGTCGTATGAAGCCGAATGTTTCTGCCCCAGGCGTTGGTGTACGTTCTTGTGTTCCGGGTAATGGATATTCTAGCTTTAGTGGTACGAGTATGGCCGGGCCACATGTTGCTGGGATGGTGGCTTTGATTATTTCTGCCAACCCCAATCTAGCAGGTCAGGTAGATGCGATTGAAGATATCATTGAGCAGACATCGGTTGCTAAAACCTCAAGCCAAGACTGTGGGGACATTAACGGGTCTGAAACACCAAACAACACCTATGGTTATGGTCGGGTAGATGCTTTGGCAGCTGTAGAAATGGCCTTAAATATGAGTACAAATACTTCGGATTTAGATAAAACATATTACAGCTTGAAGATTTACCCTAATCCGATAGTTGATGAAATGAATGTTTATCTTTCTGGATACAATGGGGATGCCACGTTTTCTTTATTTAATGCATCTGGTCAAATTTTGAAAACAGCACAATGGAATCTTGGCACTTTTGACCAACAAACCGTTTCTGTAAGCCAATTACCGCAAGGGGTTTATTTTTATAGATTGGTGAATGGGGAGAAAATTTCGGAAGGGAAAGTTGTTAAAGAATAAGGATCTTTGATAATTTTTGCACTTCTAACGTTCCAGCCATTCTATGACTGCCTGCCTGAAAAGCCTGCCTGACAAGTCACGCAGACAGGTTCACACAGACAGGGCAATGATATGCCGTTCCTACGGAACTCATACCTATGTAATACGTCTTTGGGAGTTTATCTTTTGCAAAAATTGTCCAAACAGTACAAAATAATATCAAAACCTGTAGAATCGCAATGCATTGCGGTTCTACAGATTTTTTACCAAACCTTCACCGCAGCACCTTCCTCTACCCACTTGCTCCACGCCCGATTGTAAGTATGCACCTGCTCCGTTAGATTTCCATTTTCATCTACAACAGGGTGTCCACGATTTACCCAATCGAAAATGCTTCCATAAAGATTATAGACATGGGTATAGCCCAGCGCTCGGAGTTTTTCTCCAATTTTTTCACTCCGATAACCGATAGAACAATACAAAACAATCGGGCTATCATATGGCAAATCCTTTAATCGCTCCACATCAAAATCCCGATAACCCAAGTAGTTAGCATTGGGAATATGACTAGTGGTATATTCTTCGTATTTGCGCGTGTCGAAAATATGATAAGCATCCGGATTTTTAGCCAGTTCTTCTGTTCCGATCAAAGGAACCGTGAAGCTGATCTGGTCAGCGACGCGTTCATCAAAGACGATGTTGCTGCAATGCGGCCTGTTTGAAACCAAGGTTTGTGTGCAAGCGGTTTGCACAAACATCAAACAAAAGAATAATATTTGGATTGCTTTTCTCATTTTTTGAAATATAAGGTCATTTTTTGATCCTGTACCTAAAGGGTAGATGACAAACAGTGCCGGTACGATGTACCCTGTCTGCGTGGCTCGCCAGGCAGGCTCTGTCCATTC
>JAHDGC010000152.1 GCA_020627865.1 Saprospiraceae bacterium
TTTAAATCAATTACACAAAGTCCTCCCCCTAAATCCCCCTCCGAAGGGGGACACAGCACATGCTTGGTCTGTAGTATTTAATAGTTTAGACCCATGATCTTTTTTATGGAATTTGCCTTAAGTTGACGACACTAAACTTGAAGCAAATCAGTAGATTTCTATTCATAAGGAATATAAATTTCTACTCTTGTCCCCTCTCCTATTCCTGCCTTATTTTTTTTATCAATAATCTTAACATTGACTTTACTTTGATCAAGAAGTTGCAAGACCCTTAACCGTTCTTCGACAATTTGCATACCCCGAGACTTATAACTCTTATACGACTTGGCCTTAAGTGCTGCAGCTGCTTCTCGACCAATGCCATCATCTTCTATGACACAAATCAACATATTTTCTCCCTTCCGGAAATCAATACTCAAGGTACCTTTCCCCTCTTTATAAGCCAGCCCGTGATTAATCGCGTTCTCCACAAAAGGCTGCAACAATAAAGATGGGATATCTATACCGTATTCCAGTTCAGGATCGACAATAATCTTGGATTCAAACTTACCCACAAAACGCATCTGCTCCAACTCAACATATAAATTAAGTAATTTCAATTCGTCTTCAAAAGCAATATATTTACTCCTTGAAGATTCTAAAAACATACGCATCAAACTTGCAAATTTTGCGAGATACCTGTTGGCCACTCTTTTTTCTTTGGTTAAGATATAACTTTGGATAGCATTTAGAGCATTAAAGACAAAATGTGGATTCATCTGTGCCCGCAAGGCTTGCAGCTCTAGCTCTGCAAACCTTTTGTTAATGGCTGTCTTTTCTGCCTCTTTTTCACGGATATAATTGACACGGGTGTTGTATATAAAGAACATCAATGACAATAATCCGATCAAAGTACAGGCCTGAAAATATCTTGTTTTCCACCAAGCAGGACGTATGCTAAACCTAATCTTGGCAGGTTCTTTACTCTCCATACCATTATTGGTTACCGCTTTTATACTAAGGGTATATTTCCCAGGTTTTAGTTTTATAAAACTGAGTTCATTCAATGGCCAAGGTATCCACTTTTCAGACAAACCCTCCAAACGGTATTTATATTGAATTTTCCCTTTATAACTGATTCCGACAAAATCTACACTGATATTATCCTCGTCATAGTTTAAACCATAAAAATCTTGCAACACCGTATCCTTGTTGTTTACGGCAAATCGGGTAATATGTACCCGAGGTGCAGCGATAGTATCTTTTATACTGGATTCCTTAAAAACTGTAAGCCCTTTAGGAGAACCGACATAGATGTCATCTTGATGCTTATAAACCGCCTTGACGTCATTCGTTACCAGCCCATCATCCGTGGTAATCCGCCGAACCGTTTTGTCTGGGGAAATTAAATTTAACCCGGCATTTGTTGCTACCCAGATGTTGTCCGCATCATCAACAAACATATTCGTGCATGTATTGCTGGACAAACCATCCTCATTTGTAATATTTGTAATGATGCTGTCTTTGATAAAAAAGACACCACCTTCATGTGTGCTGACCCATACTGTATTGTCAGAAGTTTGCCCAATGGCAGAAACGTAAAAGTCAATTTCTGCCCCATTGTTATCCATAAATTTTTCCAATGGAGGAGATGTATATTCTCGGTAGCCTTTCAGCGATTTATGAAAGCCGGCAAGCTCTTTTGTTTTATAAGTTAGAATAATTTTGGAATCAAGGGCCGCGTTATGTAAATTCTTCCTGAACATGCTTACATCCATTATTTTTTCATGATCCACATATTCAGTCTCCTTATCCAAGCAGAAAAGGCCTTCCGTAGTACCGACCCATAGTCTTGCCTTATGCTGATCTGAAAAAAGACTATAGGCACGGTTGATATAAAATCGAATCTGGATCGTATCATTCTCCAATAAAATATAGCTTGCCGTAGCCTTCCATGTGTTGGACTCTCCATCTTTTATAGAAAATTTAAAACCGTGGTCGAAATGTTTGTAAGGTTTTGTATCCTGCAAGTGCTGCCCGGCCTGATAATTGAGGTGATAACATTCCTCATTCACGGTTGCGAGAACTTTATTGCTATCTGTAAAAATATTGTAAAACTCTCTTTTTGTGTCCACAAGCGCAATAGAAGATATATGATCATTGTAAAAACAACCAAGTAAGCCATTCTTCATACCCATGAAAACAGCTCCGTTTTGATCTCCACTTAATTCATAAATATAGTTTTCCGGTAAATCAGAATTATGCTTATCATAATGTATAAAAGCAGTGTTATTGAGGAGGTAAAGTCCGTCATCAAGTGTGCCCAGCCAGATATTTTTATCCCGATCTTCAAAAATATAGTTTACTTTTGCCTTAATCCAAGGAAGTTCCTCCACAGTGTTTAAGTTACCATTCACACGATATAGCCCCTGAGGAGAAACTAAGAAAGAATCTGAGGAACATGGATATGGCCTTAATCCATGAAACTCTTCCTTAAAAAAAATATCCTGTTCTCGCAAAGCCTTCTGAAAGACATCGTTAGAAAGAAAAAAGTTTGCATCATCACCAAAATGAAAAAGCGTATTATAAACGCTGTTCCGAGAGCATTTGATTTTTTTTACAAAACTCATATCTATAGACATGGTATCAAAGTCCGCTTTTTCAGTATCATACCGATATATATTAGTCCATAAAACAACCAAATTTCCATCCTGATCTAAATTTAAAGATACATCATCATTATTCTTTAAATAGAAGGACTTTTCTATTTCGTAAGGTAATCTTCCTCCTGTCGTTTTGGTCATTTTATAAATATGGTTTGTCACTCTATTCGCAATCCAAACCGTGTTGCGATCTGTCTGTAGCATTGTCTTTATTCCAGGGTCTTCCAAAATTGGCTTCTCATCAAAAAGATGAACCGTATCATTTTTTATATAGATAATTTTTCCACTAATATCCGAAGCCCAAATCATATCATCGACATTGGCCAGATGAATCACCTCGTTGCCATAAAAAAAATGGGAATCATAATGCCGGAAACTCACCCCATCATAGCGACAGATACCGTTATTGGTAGCGATCCAGATATAGCCTTTTTGATCTTGTTTGATATTATAAATCGTTGCCCCGGGCAAGCCATCGTCTATAGTGAAGTGTTTTAGATAAGGGGATTGTGCGATCACAGCTATCTCTAAAATAAGCAAACCTATTACTAGCAGTAATGTTGTTTTAAGTTGGGTTGTAGAAAAATAACCGAATCTATTTAATCGCAACAAAATCTCAATGGTAAGTTTAACGTAGCGTCGTAATGCTTACGACGTTTCCATAAAATTATAAAAATGGAATCGTCTCAAATGTACAGAGAAACAGTACAAAAAAACTACAAATTGACGACATTTATTTTTCCTCCTTAAAATTCATCATTTAACACAGATAAATATTTGTTATAACAAAGTAATTATTATCTTTGCCTCCAAAGAGAGATAAAATAAAGCCTCATGCCAATCTAAAACTTTTTACGTTATTTTATCCATCTGAAACTTCTCCCAATCCGATTTTCTTTACAGTTTAGGTTTTAACTGTACATTTCCATACAGTTACTTTATCTATTAATAGTCCAAACTATTAAAGGGCTTGCTATTATACCATTTAATCGTAAACCACAAAAGCTTTATTCTTTTATGACACAAATTGACATTTTAAAAACCCAAACAGCTACGACTGTCCCCCCCTTTCCCAAATTGCTCACACTATTTGTAATAGTATTGTTTATTAATTCATCCTTTGCACAAAACCTTATTTCTTCACCAACAAAAAATACTCCAATCAATCGTTGTGGCACAATGGAAGGCCTAGAACAACGTATGCAAACAGACTCCAAATATGCAAAATTCCGCAATGATGCCTTGAACATGCCCAAGGTAGCTGCACGCCAAATTGCTTGTGATGGCACCAATACCATTACCATACCGGTGGCTTTTCACTTTGATGCCAGCTATACCTGTGCAGACCCAGCATGCTTGTTGAATGAAGTGCAAGATCAGTTGGATATACTGAATGCATCCTATGGGGATAATACGCCCCAGATTGCAGATCCCAATAGCCCTTATAATGTTTGTCCTGAAGTATACATGGGTGTTGTTTCAACGGGAACTTGTATAGATTTTTGTATGGCGATACCACCAACCGGTACAGGACTTGATCCCGCAATTGACCCCCCAATTACTGTTGGGCAATTTGAAGGTGGTGTCAATTTTTGTTTAAATTTTCCCGGCTCTTGCTCTAGCACAACTGCCGGTGGTGCAGGAGCGTAATGGGCCGATATTCTCAACATCTTTATTGTTGGTCCAGCATCCGGTAACTTAGGTATTGCCGATGGTATTCCCGGTGCAGCTAATGGAGATGGGGTTACGGTAGGTGGCCCGTATTTTGGAGGAGATGACGGCGGTTGTACATCCGGTAGCCCGCTAGATACGGATGCTAATTTTGATCTGGGCATCACTTTAGTCCATGAGGTTGGTCATTACCTTGGTTTATACCATACTTTTCAGGGAGGATGCAACGATGAACCTAATGGTCCCGGGCCTTTCAATGTAGATGACACGCCGCCGCAGGCCATGGAATTTTTTGGTTGCCCGACGACCTGTGAAGCCAGCGGTTGTGGTGGCAATCAGGCAACGGCCAACTTTATGAATTATACGAATGACGCTTGCCTGTCTATGTATACCGAAGATCAGGCTGCTGTCCAGAATGACTGGGCGAACCAGTTATTTGGAAGTACGTCCGCTACTTGTAGTGCCATGAATTATACCATGCTTACTACAGCATGTGCTTGTCCCACGACTGTTTCTGCCCCTTATTCAGGCTCGGATAATATTTGTGAAGTAGAAGGTACTTTTCTCCTTCCAAATACTTACACCGGATTATCTATAGACTTTGAAAATGCTGCAACCTATACTTGGAGTACTGGTGGCTATCTACCGGGTGGTACGGCCATTACTGGTTCTAGTTATACCCTTACGGCACCGCCTACTTGTGCTCCAGAAGACGTGGTGCTATACCTGAATGTTAGTTGCTCTTCTGATCCAACGGTACAGTTAAATGCAGGAACCCATACCCTTACGGTATCTCCTGATCCGACCCGTTTTGCGGTTGCAGATTTGGTCACGTTCACGGATGGAGATTGCAATGGGCCGACTTATGTGATCACTTCAGGTTGCGAGTCTTATGTTACGGTAACGCCAAATGGTGCCCCTACTTTTCCGGTTGCTATGGGGAGTAGTGGTAGTGTAAATTATGATGTTGTTTTGGATTATGGAACAGCTTGTTTGCCTATTGAGTTGGTGGGAATAATTGGCTCTACGACACTTAATGGCAGTAATGATGCTAGTGGAGACGGGACAGCAACCTGCGTCAATGAAACGAACCCGACTGTGGATGAAATTGCGTTCACGATTCCTCCTGCAATGAATGCCACCGATGTAAACCTGAGTGGTGTTGGAAGCATTGTCGAAGTTTGCATCGATTTAACTGTCGCAAATTCTGATGTTATTGTGGTATCGCTAGATTCTCCAAATTGCGGGGGTTACACCTGGGAAAATTTATGGACTGGTAATGCTTTCAATGGTGGTTCAAATACGGGCTCTACGAATCTTTGCTTTACAGCAGATATGCCTAATGGCGAATTTGACGGAGATTTTGATGGAGATGATGGTGGTGCAGGTTTTGATAATTGTCTTATTAATGGCAACACTTGGGTTCTGTATGTTGCCAACTATGGTTGTTATGCTGGCATCTCTTCTGATGGCACACTAAATAATGCGAGTATAACATTTAATGATGGCCAGCAAGTTGATGCGCCCGTTTCCTTAACGGCTATGGCCAATTATAATTGTTCCGGAACGATGGCCATGATCACCGATCCTTGTACTTGTATGGATAATGAATCCGCCCCCAATGCTGGAGATGGACAGCTTAGTGAAGTGGTTCAAATCCAATCTGCTGGCCCAGGCGAGCGATGGTATATCATGGCTGTTGCCGAAAATGGGGGTGCCAATGCTGGTGGTGGCTTATACGATCCGGCCAGTGCCGCTCCTCCGGCAGCTCCAACCAACTTTACAATTGGTCCAGCAGGAACAATATTGGTCAATGGACTCACGGATGGTATTGATAATGATATGGATACAATGGTCGATGAAGCAGACGAAGATATTTACTATACCCTGCAAGGTGTGCACGTTGATGGATTGGGTTATGAGATTATCTTGACGACGGATGGGACAACGACATTGAGCATCAACAATACCTGCTACTATCCGGATATCAACAGTTCGATCGCAGCTTCTTACTGTGATACTAATGCTGATGTTGATTTGACAACGCTGGTATCCGGGTTGCTGGGTAGTAGTGGTGCCGCAACGACAGGAATTTTTTCTTTCGAGGTATTTGATTCGGGTAATGCTTCAGTCAGTACTAGTAGTACACTGAGTCCGAGCACATTGGGTGCAGGCAACTACACCATTGAAGTTACCTTTGATGAGACGGATGCGGCAACTGGGGCTATAGACCCGGGTTGTGTAACAACGATAAGTGCAGCACTGACGATTACGGCCTGTGGTTGTCCGGCGGATAATGGTACATTGATCAGTAATAATTGATTTAGGAACACCAAAACCGTAGATACATGATGCATCGCGTATCTACGGTTTTGCATTCTGCAAAATGACTAAAAAGATTCTCCAAAACTGACATAAAAACCACTCTGGCCGTTAGAGCCGATGGCATAATCGAGCCTGAGATTTGTATGCTCTGTTTTGTCTACCAAGAAACGGATGCCTAATCCGATATTGGGTTTTATGCTGTCTTTATTCATAACTGAAATTGCAGGATAAACTGCGGATATGCCTCCGAAAGTAGCCAGTCCAAAACGCCAGAAAACTTTAAAACGATACTCTAGTTGAAGAGTAGTAAAAGTTTTATCCCGGTATCTTCCATACAAATATCCACGCACAAATTTGTCTCCTCCGATGGCGGGATAATCATAGAAAGGCGCAGCGCCAATCATATAAGCATAGTAAAATCGACCAGCGAAAGTATGGTGCTCATTTTTTTTCAAGGTAAAATATTTTCTAAGGTCAATAGCAAAAATAGTATAATATTGGTCAGCGATATTTTGGGTATTGACGAATTCGAAATAGGAACCCTTTGTAGCATTCAGCAAATTATTTCTGGAGTCTTTAAGGAAAATAAACTTCAGGCCATAACTAACCTCGTCTTCCAATTCCTGATAAGGGTTTTCTTTTTCATAAAAATCTAATTTTCCATAATTCAAATACCGGATTCCTAAACCCAAGAAGGTGCCATCTCTTCTTTTTTTCAACAGGCCTATATCCACGATTGCCCTGTTGCTTTCAAATCGGATTTCCGAACTATCAGCGGGTACTGTTCCTATCCCGTAGTACAAATCTGGATACTTGGAAAAGTGAAGTTGTCCACGAGAGCACCAAGCTTCCTTGTCAAAAAAATAATTCCATTCTGACTCTACAATAACCTGCTTATTCCAAGTGTAGGTAAATCCTACTTTTGCGTTAGATGCTCTGGTATTACTTGCTTGATGAAAATTTAAAGTGAATAACGAAACAGCACCGACGTAAGTTTTAGTTTCTGGAGCGTAGCCGAATGTCGGGACAGGCAGGATTTTAATTTTTTTAACCCTGGTCGAATCTTGGGCATTCGTATTTTTAGCAAGACATAGGATGATGAATCCGATAAACACATAGTATTTCATACGGGAAGATGAGGTTTGTAAATATAAAACAACAAGATAGGAAATAGCCGTTATTTTTTTTTGTAAATTTGATTATAATAAAATACAGCTTCAAATGAAAAGAATTTTAATACCGACACTGATCATATGTGTCATTATCCTGACCATCTTTTTTGCTTTTCCGGGATTAGAAAATTACTTCACGACAGTAGCGGAAAGTTATGCAAAGGAATCCAAAACCATATTTGTTGTCCTTAGTTTTTTGATACTCAGTTCAGATTTTTTGCTCCCGATACCTTCCAGCATCTTGATGTTCAGTAATGGTTGGATTTTAGGATTTGTCCCCGGTTTTCTATTATCCATAATTTCCAACATGGTATCTACAATATTCGGGTATTACCTTGGGAGAACGGCAACGGACAAAGTCAACAGTATGTATAATCCGGCAGAGCTAACAAAAGCAAATGACTTTTTGAGTTCCTATGGTGAAATCGGGCTGATTATCAGTCGAGGCATTCCCGTATTGTCAGAAGCCACGAGTATGGTTTGTGGGAATATGGCTTTTGATATTAAAAAATTTTTCCTTGCCAATCTTTTGGGATACATTCCGGTCTGCGGCCTTTATGCATACCTAGGCAGCATCTCTGTAGAGAAGGACATTTTCATATATGCCGTTTTTACCAATTTAGTTATTGCTGGCATATTCTGGTTTGCCAAAGACATGATTTGGAAGAAGGAAAAAGTAAACACCCCCAAGACGTCGTAAGCATTAGAATGTTACTTATTCAATACAACTTGCACATATCCCTTAATGTAAAAACCTAATGCATCTGCATCCCAGCCGCCTAGCCACAAATCCATGAGCCAATCTTGATCGGGTGTAATTTCTGCATCGTTTACCATCGCTGTTTTTGCATTAAGAGGATAATTGAATAGCGCCTTAGTTCCAATTTGATTGGTTCTCCGATTTACAGGATCGTTGTTTTTCAATTCTGAAATTCGTTTTTCCAAACCCGCTCTTTTTACAGCGTCCTTGGTATCTGCATACTCTTTTTGTAAATTTTCCAAACGTTCGTTTCTAAAAGCAGAACGCTGTAACACATCCGCATCCAACAGCATCCCGACACAATCCATGATAGCATTTTTGCATTCATACTTGGTCAATAATTCGATAGGGTAATTGGATAAATCTTCTTGGGGATTATCTGGATCAGCGTAAAAACGCCTGTAAATACACTGACCATCTTTTCCTTCAATTGAAAGACCAAAAGGATTGATGATGCCAAAGCCATTGTAGATAATGGTACCGTTACGAGAATCAAATCTTGGTTTTCCGGGCAAGTCTACTTTTGCATGATAATAAGGGTGTCCTTCTTTTATCGGACGCTTGCTGGTAAACCTTTCTTCCCCGTTACTACCCACGGTATTGTATTCCCAGCCGCCCGTTACGTATACCCCAACCTTTGGACAATAAGAACGCCTGACGACGCCGTCCTTATTTTGAAAATAGATAATTTGATCCAAATCCGGTTCTCCCGGCACGGCAAAAGTATAACCCGTTACGCCACGTGGTTCATAATGCGGATCGGGGTCTGTTGGTACACGGCATTGTACCCAACCTTTAAATTCAAAGATGTAATTTTTTTTAGGATATTCAGAAGTCATTGTTATTCATTTTAGGAGTAAAAAATAATTAGGGTGTAAAGGGAGATTTTGCCAACGCGTCCCCTCTAATCCCCAAAAGGAAATCCCACACGCAATTTTCCTTTACTTTAAATATTGGGTATCAACTATTTTTTCAAGCCCATACCATAAGCAAAGTTGTCTCGCATTCTCTTGAGATTGTTGTGCAACTGCCCCATTTCAAAAGTGACATCTTTGAGTTGGTCTGAAGTAAGGCAACCCCTAACATTTAGTGGAACATTATCCAGGCCATTACTGAAAGCAGCCAATTCCTCCAAACGCTCGTGGAGGTATGTCCATGCCTGAGATTTATGTGGTAAAAAAGTGGTATTGATATAATATTCAAATGATGGCCCTGCTCTTTCGACACGCTCCCCTTCTTGGGGAATCTTTGCCGGCAACTGCGTTAGGACGCCACCAACAGGACGAATAAACATCGTCATGAACGGGAAGAAAGCCGTTCGCATCAAGGTTTCTTTTTCTTTATCGGTAAGGTTTTCTCCGGCAAAAAACAGAATGAGCATTTGTACCATGACTTCATATCCTGCATTGAAAAGCTCCATGACTTTTTTGGTGTACTCCTGCTCTACGATAAAGACCTTATCCACCATCGTAACATCCGAATGCAAGCGCACAACGGGATTATCGACTACATTTCTAGAGGGTTCAAAATTTGGATTTTCCACTAAAAAAGCTTTGTAATCCTGGTAAATATTCCAAAATCGCATGTAGTGACAGTCCTTTTCTATAAACATCCCTAACAATACACCTTCGGCATCATAGGTTGCCGGAATAGAAATTTGGTTTTTGCAAATAGATTTTACATTTTCTGCATTTTTAATGGAATATTTCGGTGGCTTCTTCTTTAGTTTTTCCAATACGTCTTTTCCTTCCCCTATCATTTTAATGGCCGCGCACAGTATGTTGTAATGCTTAGTGATTTCTTCAGTACATTTTCTGGCCTTTTTCAAAGCATCAATCTTTTCCTTAATACAATCCGCAGACATTTTTAAAACATGAATTATACCGTGCACACTTTGGCAGGCAGTATCAATATCTTTTGGCCAATTCTCTTTATCAAAATCTAACGCATCCAATGTTTTGATAAAGCCCGTTAATTTTTGATAGTAGCCCTGGATAATTAAACCATCGGGATCGTGTGAGAAGGCTTCATCAAGTATGATGCCTTCCCCTTGTTCCACAATTTCATCTATGGCATTGAGGGCATCTTCCAGCTTATTGATTTTTAGCATGGTAATACCATACTCCTGATTCCCAAAACCAACATCTATATCGCTATCTTCAATTTGTGCTTCGGGTGGGCCGATAAACAAATCGACATCTGGATTGGCATCTAAATTTTGAAACCCAGTACGGATGGCATTGTACAATTCTTGCACGGTATGATGATCTGTAAATTTAAAAGAAGCAGGCGCTATTTGATCATCTACAATATCCGCGTTGGCATCGGCATAATCTGCTGGTTTTTCAAAATCCATAAAGTCCCGCATATTCTCCAATGAGAACCTTTTCAAAGACATCGCATCCATTGTACTGTAATAATTGGCAGGTTGTGGCAGGTTCGGTCTTTTGAAATGTTGCCCACCACCAATAGCATTCAACATATTGCAAACCAGTCCTAAATGTTCCATTTCTTCTCTGGCTACAGAAAAAATTAAGGATTGCCAATCCCGGATTTTACCGCGTTCAATCTCATTGATATCCTCGTCCAGAAATTTTTTCATAGAAAATGCGGAGAAAAGATAGACACAGGTGAGGCCATGTTCCAGTTCTGCGGCTAGGGAAAGCGCATAGATTAACTGCTCACGGGTTTGAATCTGTTTCGCTTGTTTTGTTTCGTTTTCCATAAAGGGGGTAATTATGTGAAGATAAATCTTACAGGCAAGTTATAGGTTAACTTAGTTTTCTTGGCAATAAAGTTATAAAAAAATATTAAAATACATTATAAAATAAAATTTATTTCATTAAAAAGCGGATAAGCACTTTCATGCCTATCCGCTTCATTATGAACGAAACCATATACTTCGATCAAATCACGTAAAGTATAGTGGCCATTG